>VBFX01000026.1 GCA_005889395.1 Chloroflexota bacterium | reverse complement strand
GACCTCGCCCAGCTTCCCGCCTACCGTGCCTGCTTGCCGAACGCGCCAACCGGCGGACCCACGTGCCTGATCCCCGCGGGGTTGATGCCGACCCCGCAGGCGGTCGGCGCGGCCGTCGCCGGTTACAACGCCGCCATCAGCGACGCCGCCACCAAGGAAGGGGCCACCCTGGTTGACTTGAATCTCAATGACAGCCAGATCGCGCAGCACCCCGAATGGATCAGCGCCGATGGGTTTCATCCGAGCAGCCAGGGCTACGCCGTGATCGCGAAGCAGTTCGAGGGCGCCTACCGCCGAGCCGGGTAGCGCACCTCGCCCGCTTAGGCCTCGGATCGCGTCGCTCGGCCGACCAGCCCTGCTACCGCAGCCACGCCAACAGCGATGCCGATTCCGATGACGATCGTGACCATCATCCCGAGCAGTTCCAACACCGTGGCAGCAGAGCCGGAGGGGGGAGCCAGGACCTCGGGCGGCGGAGTCGCGAATGCCTCCGGAGGGGGTGTCGGAATGACGAAGCCTGGCGGCGGTGACCCAAAGACGAAGCCTGGCGGCGGTGACCCAAAGCCGAAGAAGAAGGTTGAACCCGTCCCAGAGCAAACCGAAGCGAGTTCCTGGAAGCGGTGCTGGGCGCTTGGGACGAATGGGAGAAGCACAAGCACGGCACAGCCACCCAACACCCCCACCAGCAACCCGGCCAGTGCCGAGTCGGGTCCGGAACTTACCGTACGACCGGTGGCAAATCCCGCTGCGGCGGACATCACGACGAAGATGAACATCGCGCCGAGGCTTAACAGCGGAATGATCAGCGGGCCCGCACGGCAGAGTTCGGCCGGCGACATCCAGGTGACCGCCAGGTTGGCGGCCAGTGTACCGCTGAACGCGACGATCCCGGCGATCAGCCCATACCGAAGCCAGGGAGGGGCGAGCGTGCCTACCCGGCGTGAAGCGTCACCTGACATCCCTTCCCCGAATCTACCTGCAAGGTGAGCCGCCCGGCGGTGGCGTCCCACTGCGAGCTCGCCAAACACGTCCCGCTGGCGACCGGCGCCGTCAGCGTGAGCGCCGACCAGCCGATGACGATGGGCTGGTCCGCGTGTCCGGCGTCCACCCGGATCGTGAGGGCTCCACGGACTCCGTCGCCGCGACCGGGATGGACACCAGCGGGCGCCGCGATGACGTAGGGACGCGCGAGGTGCCGCAGCACATCCCGATTGACCAGCTGGCCGCCGCGGTCCACCATGCCCCACCAGCGGCTCTCGCGCCATTGCCACCACGCCCAGCCGATGCCAAGATCATCGGCCTCGTCGAGGGCCGCGTCAATGTACGTGGTTGCCCCCGGCGCGCCCAGATCGTAGCCAAGCTCGCCCACCCAGAGCGGCGCCGGCACTTCGGCGGCTTCCTTGGCGCGCTGCTGAAACCGCGAACGGAGAAACGTGGGATCGCCGTCCCAGTGGGGCGGGACCAGGGAACCTTCGTAGACGTGTGTGCCGTAGACGAGGTTCGGCGCTTTGAGGTGGACGACCGCCGTGTTCATGGTCAGCAACAGGATGCCCTCGATGAAGAAGAGGTGATTCGAGTCGATGCGGCCGATCGCCTCGATCGCCTCTTTGAACATTGGAAAGAGGTAGAACTTCTCGAAGATGCGGGGCGGGATCGGCAGCGGATGCGCCTCGTTGAAGATGTCGTAACCGGCCAACCCGGCATTGTCCTTGAAGCGCGCCGCGACCGCCTGCCAGGTCAGGTAGAAGTCCTTTTTCCAGTCCGACGACAGCCAGAAATAGGTGTCGGACGTAAAGGCGGCGGGCGAGAGCGCTGGGCTCCAGGACTCGTGCAAGGGATTCCAGTTGGGAACACCGATGGTCGCCCAACCTGGTGCGCCGGAGTAGCCGAAGCGCGGGCTCCATCCAAGACGGAAATGCATGTCGAGGATCACGTAGAGGCCGTGGCGGTTCATCATGGAGACCGCCTCGGCGACACGGTCGAGGTAAACCTGGTTGATGTGACCGCGTTCCGGCTCGAGCTGCGACCAGTCGATGCCGAGGCGGACGACGTCGACGCCGGTGTGCTGCATCAGGGTCGCATCCATCTCGTCGAGCGGCGGGGGTGGGTTGTTCGGATAGGAGACGAGCGCGGCGTCATTGAAACCGCGCAGCAATACCTTGCGCCCGGAACCGTCGACGATCTGGCCGCCGCTGGTCCGCAGCCAGCTCATCGACGATTCGCCATAGTGCGCCGGCGGGACCGCCGCCGCAAGGCTGCCCGCCGGCAAATATGCGACGACCGTGAGGACAATGACGACGAGCAGCAGCACGAGGCCGGCGCGGCGCAGTCGGGGAAAGCGCCGTCGTCGCGTACGGGGCGCGGGTTGGGGCCGGGCTTGCCGGTCTCGGCGGCTTAGCGGTGCGCGGCGCTTGACGGTTGGCCCAGGGCGGCCCCCGCGGCCGCCACCACTTCCTCGATGGTGTCGCACACCTGCGCCCCCGCCCGCTTCAACGCCAGCAGCTTCGACGCCGCGGTGCCGGTGTTGCCCGAGATGATCGCGCCTGCGTGGCCCATCCGCTTTCCGGGCGGAGCGGTGCGTCCGCTGATGAAGCCGATCACCGGCTTGCCGAAGCCCCGGCCAATCACCTGTTCAGCGGCCGCTTCCTCGTCGCTGCCGCCGATCTCGCCGATCACCACCACCGCTGTTGTGGCCGGATCATCCTTGAAGAGCCGCAGGACGTCGCTGAAGGAGAGGCCGAGAATCGGATCGCCGCCGATCCCCACCGACGTGGTCTGGCCCACGCCAGCCTGGCTCAATCCCTGGATCACCTCGTAGGTGAGGGTGCCGCTGCGCGAGACGATGCCGACGGATCCCGGGGTCGTGATGTGGTTGGGGATGATGCCCACCTTCGCTTCGCCCGCCGTCGCCAACCCGGGACAGTTCGGCCCGATCAGCTTGACCCCGGCATCGACGACGAAGGCGCGCGCGCGCACCATGTCGTAGAGCGGGATGCCCTCCGTGATACAGACGATCAGCCCGATGCCGGCCGCGGCGGCTTCCATGATCGCGTCAGCCGCGAAAGGCGCCGGCACGAAGATGCCGCCGACGTCGGCGCCAGTCTCCCGCCTCGCATCGGCGACGGTGTCGAAGACGGGGATGCCGAGGTGGGTCGTGCCCCCCTTGCCCGGGCTCACACCGGCGACGACGTTGGTTCCGTAGGCCCTCATCTGCTCGGTGTGAAAGCTGCCTTCGCGCCCGGTCAGACCCTGCACGAGGACGCGGCTTTCGCGCGTCAGGAGGATGCTCATCGGGTGGGGCCGCTCGACAGCTCGACGATCCGTCGGGCGGCCGCTGTCGCGTTCGCCTCGGGCGTGATGCCCGCCTCCTGGAGCAGCCGCCGGCCCTCCTCCTCGCGCGTCCCGGTCATCCGTACCACCAACGGCAGGGTGAGGTGGAGATCGCGCGTGGCATCGATGATGCCGTGTGCGACCTCGTCGCCACGGGTGATGCCACCAAAGATGTTGATCAGGATGCCCTTGACCTGGGGATCGCTCGCCAGCAGCTCCAGCGCGCTGTGTACCACCTCGGCCTTTGCGCCGCCGCCGATATCGAGGAAGTTGGCGGCACGACCGCCTTCGCGTTGCACCAGGTCGAGCGTGTTCATCACCAGCCCGGCGCCGTTTCCGATGACACCGATCGACCCGTCGAGGCGGACATAGGTGAGCCTGCGACGCTTGGCCTCGGCTTCCAATGGATCCTCTTCAGAGTCATCGGCCCCATGCAAGTCTTTGTGGCGGAACATCGCGTTCTCGTCGATCTCGAGCTTCCCGTCGGCGGCGACCAGGCCGCCGTCGCGCGTGAGCGCCAGCGGGTTGATCTCGATCGTGAGCGCGTCGTAGGTGCGAGCGAGCGCGTAGAGCTTCACCACCAGCGGTGTCAGCTGCGCCTGCAGCGGACCGAGCCCCGCTCGGAAGATGAGGTCGCGCACTTCGAACGCCAGGGGACCGCGCCACGGGTCCGGATGGAGCTTGGCGATCGCTTCGGGATGGGTCTCCGCGACGTCCTCGATCTCCATGCCGCCCTGGGCGCTGAGAATCAGCACGGGCTTGCGCGCATCGCGGTCGAGGGTGAGCCCAAGGTAGAGCTCGCGCGTGATCTCCTGGGCGGTCTCGCAGAGGACCTCCTTGACGGTGTAGCCCTTGATCGTCATCCCCAGGATCTCGCCGGCGACACGTTTGGCATCGGCCGCGGTTTTAGCGAGCTTGATCCCTCCCGCCTTGCCGCGTCCCCCGACCGGGACCTGGGCCTTGACGGCGATCGGGCCCAGCGCCCCGGCGGCGAGCGCCGCCTCGTCCGGGGTGCGCGCCAGCCGGCCGTCGGGCACGGGAACCCCGGCCGCCCGAAAGCGTTCCTTCACCTCGTACTCGAGGAACTTCATAAAGGGATATTTCCGTGGCGGCGATGCGGGCGGTCGACCTGCTTCTCCTTGAGCAGGTGCAGCGAGCGGATCAGCGTCGGCCGCGTGTCCTGGGGCTCGATGACGTCGTCCAGGAAGCCGCGTTCCGCCGCGACGTAGGGGTTGGCGAACTTTTCCTTGTAGTCGTCGACCAGCTGCTCGGCTTTCTTTGCCGGCTCTTTGGCCGCCGCGATCTCGCGCTTGAAGATGATGTTGACCGCGGCCTGGGGTCCCATGACCGCGATCTCGGCCGCCGGCCAGGCATAGTTGAAGTCTCCACCAATGTGCTTCGACGACATGACGTCGTAGGCGCCGCCGTAGGCCTTGCGCGTGATGACGGTGAGCTTCGGCACGGTCGCTTCGGCAAAGGCGTAGAGCAGCTTGGCACCGTGCCGGATGATCCCGTTGTACTCCTGGGCCGTGCCGGGAAGAAACCCGGGAACGTCGACGAACGTGACAAGCGGGATATTGAAGGCGTCGCAGAAGCGGACGAAGCGAGCGCCCTTGACGGAGGCATTGATGTCGAGCGCCCCGGCGAGGATGCGCGGCTGGTTGCCGACGATCCCGACCACCTCGCCATCCAGCCGGGCAAAGCCGACGACGAGGTTCTGGGCGAAGTGCTCCTGGACCTCCATGAAGCTGCCGTCGTCGACCACCGCCCCGATCGCCGCCTTCATGTCGTAGGGCTGGTTCGGATTTTCCGGGATGAGTGACTGCAGCATCCGGTCGCGACGCTGCGGATCGTCAGCCGGCGTGATCGCGGGTGGTCGCTCCCGATTGCTGCCCGGCAGGTAGGAGAGGAGCCGGCGCACGCTGCTAAACGCCTCGGCCTCCGACTCGTCGAGGAAATGGGCGACGCCGCTGCGGATGTTGTGGACCTCGGCGCCGCCGAGCTCGTCGAAGCCGACCTGCTCACCGGTCGTCACCCGGACCACCTCCGGCCCGGTGATGAACATGTAGCCGAGGTGCTCGACCATGAAGACGAAGTCCGTGATTGCCGGCGAGTAGACGGCGCCCCCGGTACAGGGCCCGGCGATGACCGAGATCTGCGGCACGACGCCAGACGACTGGACATTCCGAAGGAAGATGTCGGCATAGCCGGCCAGGCTGACGACCCCTTCCTGGATGCGGGCGCCGCCGGAGTCGTTGATGCCCACGCAGGGCCGGCCGGCGCGGACCGCGAGGTCCATGACCTTGCAGACCTTCTCGGCGAACACCTCGCCGAGCGAGCCGCCGAAGACGCTCGCGTCGTGGGAGAAGAGGAAGACCTCGCGGCCGTCGACGGTCCCGTAGCCGGTCACCACGCCATCGCCGGCGATCTTCTTCTCCCCCATGCCGAACGCTTCGGTGCGATGGACGGCGAAGCGCCGCCCCGGTGCATGGCGTCGTACTTGCGCTTGCGCAGGATGTTGATCTGGCGTTCCGAGGGTGAGGGTGTAGCGTCCTTGGGGGCCCGGGTTGCCATGACCTAGCTGCGCGACCCCGGCCGGTACTCACCGAACACGTCGCGCAACACGCCGCACACCTCTCCTATGGTGGCATAGGCCCGCAGCGCCTCCCGCATTGGCGGTAGCAAATTCGCCGTACCCTCGGCGGCCTGGCGCACGCCCTGGAGAGACGCCTCGACTCGCCCAGCATCGCGCTCCGCCCGCAGGCGCTTGAGGGCCTCGACCTGCTCGCGCTCGTGGTGCGGGCTGATCTTCACAATCTCGACGACTTCGTCGTCGCCCTGGAAGCGGTTGACCCCAACCACGACGCGACGCCCCGTCTCCACCGCCTGCTGGAAGCGATAGGCGCTCTCCTGGATGGCATCCTGGGTGAAGCCGGTCTCGATCGCCGCGATGGCACCGCCGCGCCGGTCGACCTCGGCGATCAGCGCGCTCGCCCCGGCATCCAACTGGCTGGTGAGGGCTTCGATCAGGTAGCTCCCACCCATCGGGTCGGCAACGCTGGCGACGTTGGTCTCGTTGGCGATGATCTGCTGCGTTCGCACGGAGAGCGTCGCCGCCATCTCGGAGGGGAGTCCGAGCGCCTCGTCGAAGGAGTTGGCGTGCAGGCTCTGCGTTCCGCCCAGCACCGCGCTCAGCGCCTGGAGGGCGACCCGCACGATGTTGTTGTGGGGCTGCTGCGCCGTCAGCGTGCTGCCCCCGGTCTGGGTGTGGAATCGGAGCGTCTGCGCCCGCGGGTCGCTGACCCCGTACCGGTCCTTGATCAGGCGCGCCCAGAGCTGCCGGGCGGCACGGAACTTCGCCACCTCTTCGAAAAAGTCCGAGAAGACGGCAAAGAAGAAGGAGATGCGCGGGGCGAAGTCCGCGACCGCGAGCCCCGCGGCCCGGGCGGCGTCGACATAGGCGACGGCGTGCGCCATAGTGAATCCCAGCTCCTGCACCGCCGTGGCGCCGGCCTCCCGCAGGTGGTAGCCGGAGATCGAGATCGTGTTCCAGTTCGGTAGCCGGTCCTTGCAATAGGCGAAGAGGTCGGTGGCGAGCCGCATCGACGGGCGGGGCGGAAAGACGTAGGTGCCCCGCGCCGCGTACTCCTTGAGGATGTCGTTCTGCACCGTGCCGTTCAGCCGGCTGCCCGCCACCCCCTGCTGCTCGGCCACGAGCTCGTAGAGCAGGAGCAGGATCGCGGCCGGGGCGTTGATCGTCATCGAGGTGCTGACCTGGTCCAGCGGAATTCCGGCGAGCAGCGTCTCCATGTCTTTAAGCGAGGAGATCGACACGCCGACCTTGCCGACCTCGCCCCTCGCCATCGGGGCATCGGCGTCGTGCCCGATCTGGGTCGGCAGGTCGAAGGCGACCGAGAGCCCGGTCTGGCCTCGTTCCAGCAAGTAGCGGAAGCGGCGATTGGTTTCGGCCGCGCTGCCGAACCCGGCATACTGGCGGATCGTCCAGGGGCGACGGCGATACATCTCGGGGTAAATGCCGCGGGTGAACGGGTACTCGCCCGGCGGTGGTGCCTCCGCCCCGGCGTCGGCCGCCTGGTAGACGGGCTTGAGCGGCAGACCGCTGTCGGTGGCGGGCTCGGACGGATGGTCGGCGGCGGGCTTAGGCGCCGGAGTGGCCATCCGCTTCCACGAACTCAGTCAGTACGCCGCAGACGCTCTTGGGATGGACAAATCCGATCCGGGTCCCGTGCGCGCCCGCCCGAGCCACTTCGTCGAGCAGCTGCGCGCCGGCGGCGCCCGCCTGCTCGAGGGAAGCCCGGACATCATCGGTGGCATAGGCGACGTGGTGCACCGCTTCGCCGCGATCCTGGAGGAACTTTTCCACACGCGAGTCCGGATCGATCGGCATGATCAACTCGATCCGGCTCTCCCCGATCGGGATCATCGCAATCTCGATACCTTCACGCTCGAGGCGCTCCCGTCCTGTCGACCGCAATCCCAGCCGCCGCTCGTAGATCCGAATCGCCTCATCGAGATCGCGGACGGCGATCCCGACATGGTCGATCCGGCTCAGCATGGCGTTGATTCTAAGCCGCGTCATTTCCCATACGACTTGACAAGGTATGGACCCTTTGTAGTAGGGTTGACCACGGCTAGTTACGTAACGGTACGACCCCCTCTCTTTACTCGGCGTCCTCTACGGCCAGCGGTAGACGGCGCATCTGATCCAACTGAGGGAAGGAGGTTGGACCGTGAATCGCACCGTTGGTGCGACCCTGCGTCTGACGGTCGGGGGAGGAGCGATCTTCGCGTTCGGCTTCGGTGCACTCGCGTCGATGCCGCAACCCCCGCTTCCGGCGGCAGCCGCTGCCGCCGTCGTCCCGCCCTCCAGTCCGATCGAACCTCTGGACGAGCCCATACCGCACCAGGCGCGCGTCGCCGTCATGATCTACGTCCTGGCGACGCCGGAACCAAGCCCGACCGTCGCGGCAGCGCAGCCACTGGTCGGGCGACCCATGGTGCGGACGATGGCACGCGTTCCCTCGGCAGCGGCGGCTCCCGCGTCGGGGGCCAACGGATTCAGCTATGGCTACTGCACCTGGTGGGTGGCGCACAAGCGCTACATCCCATGGCGGGGGAACGCCGCGCAATGGTGGTGGAACGCCCGGCCCTTCGGCTTCGCCGAGGGAGCCACGCCCCGAGCGGGCGCCGTCATGGTGATGGGCATCAGCGCCACGTCGCCACAGGGGCACGTCGCCTATGTCGAGTCGGTCAATCCGGACGGCTCCTTCGTGGTGTCAGAGATGAACTGGTGGGGCGTGCCGGGTGGCGGCTGGAACCGGGTCGACTACCGAGGTCCTGCGCCAGGAGGTGGTCCTGGATCTGGAGCGCCGTATGCAGCACGGCGTCGGCGTCCTCGTAGGTCGCCTCGGATCGCTTATCGCTGGCAGCAGCGAGCACGTTCTGGCCGACGATGATGATGCTGAGCAGGACGAGCTGCAGGAAGGTCTGGCTGATCCACGAGACGATGAGGACTGGGTTACCCGACGCGATCGCCGCGGGAAGCGAGACGATCGCCAGAGCTGCGAAGGCGTAGGCACACCACATCGTGCCGACGCCGTTGGTCACCTTGACGGCGAGCCAGGTGTTGAAGCGGGCGATCGGGCTATCCTTCTTCATGACGTCGCGGACTTTGACGGGGCCTTGCCGTTTGCGTTGTTCGATCCGGGGATGCAGGGTGGGCGAATAGATTTTTGGCATGGTCGTAATCTAGCCGCTTCGCTTTAGCAACCCCAACCTTTTGGCCCGGATCTCCGCCCGCCGGAAAAAGTAGACCGACGCAGGCACCAGGATCACGCCCATCAACAGTAGGATGCCGATGTCGGGTAGGGCGCCCGCCAGGGAGAGCCCATGGAGCAGTGACTCGCGGATCCCGTCCAATGTGTAGGTGAGCGGCGAGAGGATGCCGGCCAGGTGGAGCGGCCCGGGCAGCACGGTGATCGGGTAGTAGACCCCCGAGATAAGGAGCAGCACGCCCTGGACCGCGAACGCCATCTGCTCACCCTTCTCCGGCGACAGGAGCGGCAGGATCGAGGTGAAGATGCCAAGTCCGAGCAATGGGAGGGTCGCGGCCGCGAAGATCGCCAGCGCCGTCAGCCAGTTGGCGTGCGACAAATCGATCCTGAAAAGCAGGACCACGCCGATGCCGATGATCGCTGTGCGCGCCATCCCATAGAGCAATGAGGCGGCCGACACGCCCAGGAGGTGGGTGAGCCGCTTGATGGGCGCCATAAAGGTGTACTCGATCGTCCCCTCCCAACGCTCCCAGGTGATGGCGAAGGCGATTTCGAAGAACACCAGCGACAGATAGGTCCAGAGCAGCGCCCCCACGAGCAGGTAAAGCTGCGTCTGGTGCAGGTTTGCCTGTCCCTGCTCGAGCCCGAGCGTCGATAGGCCGGCCGCGAGGTAGCCGATGCTGAGCACGCTGACCAGGTTGTAGAGCAGCCAGACCGCCTCCCATGCCCAGTAGCGTCGGTAGAGGTTCTTCTGCCTTTCGATGAAACCGACGAAGGCGTTCAGCTCCCAGCGAAGGGTATTTCCGGTCATTCTTCCTTCTCCTCTTCGTCTTCCTCGAGCCGCTTCCCGGTCAGCGCCATGAAGGCGTCTTCCAGGCTGCCGTCGGTCTTGCCGGCATGCATGCGGATCAGCTCGGTGGGCGTGCCGTCCGCCAGCACCCGGCCCTGGTCGATGACGACGACGCGGTCGCAGAGGACCTCCGCCTCCTGCAGGTCGTGGGTACAGAGCAGTACGGTGGCCGCGCGGTCCCGCCGGATCGACCGCACCAGTTCCTGGACCTCGCGCTTGGAGCGCGGATCCAGGCCGGTGGTCGGCTCGTCCATCAGCAGCAGCGACGGCGATGTCAGGAAACTGCGGGCGATCGCGACTTTCTGCTGCTGGCCACGCGACAGCTGCTTCATCGGCTTGTCGAGGGTGTCGAGCGGCAGGCCGAGCCGCTCCAGCATCGCCTCGACCCGATCCCGCGTTCCGTCGCCGCCGCTGCCATAGAGCCGCCCGGCGTAGAGCATGTTTTCCCAGGGGCTCATCTCTTTGAAGAACGAGGCCTCCACGGAGACGCGGTTGATGTGGCGGCGCACGGCGTCAGCCTGCGACACCACGTCGTAGCCGAAGACTGACGCGCTGCCCTCATCGGGTGTGAGCAAGGTCGCCAGGATGCGGATCAGCGTCGACTTGCCGCTGCCGTTCGCCCCCAGGATGCCGGTGATCCGACCGGTCTCGACGTGCAATGACACCTGGTCGAGCGCCAGCTTCGGCTTTTTCACCTTCCGCCAGGGCATCAGCCGATTCGGGCGGCCAGCCTCGCCAAAGCGCTTCGAGATGCTCTCCACCTCGACAGCCGCGGTATTCAATTCGCTCTTGTGGATCGCCATGATCTCAACTCCTCGATGAATTGCGCAGAACAACAAAAAACCGTGGGCCTGAGGGCCACACGGTCGAAAGCGCTCGCGTCGGGGTCTAAGTTACTTTGCTTTCAATACTGTGAGGCCCGTGCTAGGCAGGCTCCGCCCCTGAAGGTCGCGGGCGTGCCTGTGAGAAAGCGGTGCCTCATAGCCTCCGTACAGTACCCGACCAGCCGATCGAAGTCAACCCGACTGTCGCCTTTGTGGACGTTCCGGGTTGATGGCTGACGCGAGGCCGACCTAGACAACAATATTTCGTCGGACGCAGGTTGCGACAGACAGCTTTCAAAGGTATGCCTCACGATGCAAGCATGGCCGCGTTAGGGATGCTCGTAGAGCCTGCAAAGTCCGAACTTCAGGGGGCCGCGGAAGACCTCAAGATCGCCGTGCAGCGTATGGCCACCTGCATTCGGGCAGCTGATGCCGCCGAGCTTGGTGAAGGGCTGATCCAGATCCGGGAAGTCGGGATCGACCCGCTGGAAGCGGTCTTTGCCAAAGGGCTGCGTCGGTTTGATAAGTCGGGTGAGTACAAAGCCGACGGCGCCCTCTCGGCAGTGGCCTGGGTGCGCGAGCGGTGCAATTTGTCGGGTGGGGCCGCCGCCGAACGGGTCAACGTCGCGCGCCAGCTCGAGACGCTCCCACAGATTGAAAAGGCCCTCGCCAAAGGCAACGTCGGGTACCAGCATGTCGCGCTGATCGCTCGAGCCGCGGAGAACGTCGGCAGCGCGCCAGTGCAAAAGGAAGAGCAGAACTTGCTCAAGGCGGCGCAAACGATGGACCCGGGCCGCTTTGCCGCCGTGGCCAAGGGTTTTGAGCACCGGGTGGATGCCGCGGCCGCCTTACTCGAGGCCAATCACGCGTACGAGCGACGGTATTTGCACCTGAGCGAGCCGCAGAACGGCATGGTCCGGCTGGACGGGATGCTGGATCTCGAGGGCGGGGCGACACTGAAGGCGGCGCTCAGCGCGCTGATGCCACCACCAGCGAACGACGACGACCGGACGCCGGGTCAGCGACGCATCGACGCACTGGTCGACCTCGCGCGGCGCCCGCTCGATGGCAGCAAGCTCGGGACTGTCGGCGGCCAGCGCCCGCACCTGCTCATCACGGCCAGCGCCGAGACATTGCTGGGACTCAAGGGGGCGCCACCCGCTGAGATGGCCGGCGTCGGACCGATTCCCATGGAGACGGCGCAACGGCTCGCATGCGATCCGACGGTCAGCTGGCTGCTGGGTCAGGCGGAGCTTGAGAGCGAGTCCGCTAGCGACGCCCACAGGCAGATCCCCGCGGCCACCCGCAGGGCCCTGGTCGCCCGCGATCGCGACTGCGTCTTCAACGGCTGTCACCGGCCGGCGATCTGGTGTGATGGGCACCACCTGGTCTGGTGGACACGAGGTGGCAAGACCGCGCTTCCCAACCTGGCCCTCGTCTGCGGCCGCCACCATCGGATGTTGCACGAAGAGGGCTGGACGCTGGAACGAAAGGACGGCCGCTGGGTCACCAGGCCGCCGGGTCATCGAGTTCCGACGAATGCCCGATCCGCGTGAGTAACGTTACTTAGACCGGCCCCGACACCGCTGATTCCGAGGTTGTCCCGTCCATGGCGTCGGCCAGGTACTGGGCGAGGTCCTGCACCTGGAGTTGCGACTCTGCGCCCTTTGCGGAGATTCCATCGCGGAACATCGTCAGGCAGAAGGGACAGGCGGTCGCCACCCGCGGCGCCTGGGTCCGCAGTGTCTGCTCGACGCGGTTGTGGTTGATGCGCGTCCCGATCTTCTCCTCCATCCACATGCGGCCGCCGCCCGCCCCGCAGCAGAAGCCACGCTTGTGATGGCGCTCGATCTCGACGAGCTGCGTGCCCGGGATGGCCTCGACGACCGCACGGGGCGGGTCATAGATGTCGTTCCAGCGGCCGAGGTAGCAGGAATCGTGGTACGTGAATTTTCCTTCGATCGCCTTGCTCGGCTTCAGCTTGCCCTCCTTGATCAGGCGGGCCAGCAGCTGGGTGTGATGCATGACCTCGTAGTTGCCGCCGAACTGGGGAAACTCGTTCTTGATGGTGTTGAAGCAGTGCGGGCAGGTGGCGATCACTTTCCGAACCCTGGCGGCGTTCATCGCCTCGATGTTGGCCTGGGCCTGGGTCTGGTACAGGTACTCGTTGCCGATGCGCCGCGCCGGGTCGCCGTTACAGGTCTCTGACCGGCCGAGGATCGAAGTAGAGATACTCGGCGTCGGGCTTCTCCTCAATCGTTTTGACACCGAGGCCCTGCGCCCAGTCGATGCGCTGCGCTCGAGGTAGGCCGTAGGGGTTTCCCTGGGTCTCGATGCTGCGCAGCGCGCCCTGCGCCTCCTTGGGAAATTTGCTCTCCTCCAGCACCAGGCTGCGGCGCATATCGATGATCTTGGGCACGTGCTCGATCAGGACCGGGCATTCCTGCTGGCAGGCGCCACAGGCGACGCACGACCAGATCTCGTCCTCTTTGATCGCCTCGCCGATCAGCTTCTGCGACTGTTGCGGCGCGCGCCGCTGCTCGGGTGGCGCGTCGCGGACGGTCTTGAAGAGGTTCTCGCGGGCGTCGACGATGATCATCTTGGGGTTGAGGGGCTTGCCGGTGAGGAAGGCCGGGCACTGCTCCTGGCAGCGACCGCATTCGGTGCAGGAGTAGAGATCGAGCAGGTTCTTCCATGACCACTGCGTGACCGCGCTCACGCCGTAATGCTCGGCGTGCTCGAGGTCGATCGGCGCAAGGGCCGCGCCCACCTTGGGCGGCAGCTTGCGGAAGAAGACGTTGGGGATGGCGACGATGATGTGCAGGTGCTTAGAGCTCGGGATGTACACGAGGAAGGCCAGCACCGCGAGGATGTGCATCCAGTAGAAGACCTCGTGCGCCGGGATCGCGGCGGTCCCCTGCCAGCCGAAACTTTCGAAGGCGTGCGCGATCAGCGAGGACACCGGCCGCCACGCCGCCGACGGATCGCCACCCTGCGCGACACGGGCCGCGTTCTGGCCCAGCATCCCGATCATGATGGTGGCGATCAGCCCGAGGATGATCAGCGCGTCGATTTCGTTGCTCTCGTGAAATTGGCGCGGCCGGATGATCAACCGGTTCACCAGCGCCATCAGCACGCCGACCAGCACCAGGACGCCGAACAGGTCCTGGAGGAAGGCGATCCAGGTGGTGCCGCCGATGAGCGCCAGGCTGAAGCCGGGGAAGATGCCCTCGCCGAAGGCCTGGATGATTGCCGTGAGGAGGACGACGAAGCCGTAAAAGATGAAGAGGTGAAGCGTGCCCGAATAGACGTTGCGGAACATGCGAGTGTGGAGGCCGACGTAGCTCAGTACCCCGCTAATGCGTTCCGGGATGTGGTCGAAGCGGTTCTCGCGGGGACCCAGGCGCAAGATCCGATAGAGTTGGCGCGCCCGGATGGAGAAGTAGACGATGGCGGCGAGCAAGACGGCCAGTACGGCAATCGACTTGATCAGCGTCATCTCCGGTAATCGTACGGTCTGAAGTGAAGGTCCTGGGCCTTACCGGGGGGATCGGTTCCGGCAAGTCGATGGTGGCATCGATGTTCGCCGAGCTGGGGGCTGACGTCATCGATGCCGATCAGCTGGCCCGCGAGGTCGTCGAGCCAGGGCAACCGGCGCTCGAGGAGATCGCGACCGCCTTCGGCCGGGACATCCTGATGCCGGATGGGCGCCTCGATCGCGGCAAGCTCGCCCGAATCATCTTCGCTGACCCGGTTGCCCGCGCCAGGCTCAATGCCATCACCCACCCGCGCATTCAGGAACGCATGGCTACCGAGATGCTGCTCCGCGGGTCGCGGCCCGGCGTGCTGATCGTGGACATTCCGTTGCTCTACGAGAACGACCGCACCGGCACCGTCGAGAGCGTCATCGTGGTTTGGGTCGACCCCAAGACGCAATTGCGACGGCTCATCGAGCGCGACGGGCTCACCGCCGAGGAGGCCCGCCAGCGGATCGCCGCTCAGATGCCGCTCGACGAGAAGCGCGCCAGGGCCGATCTGGTAATCGACAACAGCGGGAGTCGAGAGAACACCCGCCGGCAGGTCGAGGCGATCTACCGGCGGTTCGCCCCGACGACCTAGGGTCAGCCGGCCTTGCGATGCCGCTCGTGCTCGCGCCGCTCGTGCTCGCGCCGCTCGTGCTCGAGCCGTTCGGGCTCGCGGTTTTCAGCGAGCTTCGCACGCGCCCGCAGCTCGATGTCGATCGGCTGCCTGACGCGGACGGCGAAGCGGGTGAGCCAGACGACCACGAGGCCGACGACGAACAACACGGTGCCCGGGGCGGCATCCGAGAGTTTGGTCTTCACGCCGATGAACTCGCCAACCCAGCTGCTCGAACCCGACACGCCGTGGAAGAAGAGCAGGATGCCCCCCGCGATGCAGGCGAGCCCGAAGACCAGCCCGGCAAGCGAATAGATCAGGTGCAGCGTCGCCAGCCGGCCCCAGAAGTGGCGCTCCCTGGGGTTCGGCGGTAACTCCAGCACGGCCAGGACAAAGGTAAGCCAGTTCAACCTCATGGCTTGCGGAAGCCACTCCTCCCGAGATCCAGATTAGGTGCGCAACCCTACAACCACGAAGCGGGCGACCAAACCGTCGCCGGCTGGTGCCCGCTTCGTCGCGAAGTCGTCGCTAACCGCGTCTAGATGCTGGAGTAATACGCCGCCGGCGATGTTCCGGGCGTCGGTGATGTCGAAGGAGCCGACCCGCCAGGCGTTTGCGGCCGCGCGGGCTTGTGCCCGAACCGCCCCAGGCCCGAACCGACCTTGGAAAGGATCGCGTCCGCCTGGGCCTGCGTGATGGTCCCGGCCTTCACGGCCTTGTCGAGCACGCCTTTGGCCGCACTCTTCATCGCAGCCTTGACGGCGCTGTCGCTCACCTTCTGCTGCGTTTCGAGGTCGCTCAACGACTTTCCGGATCGAAGAGCGCTCTGCAGATCGGCGGTGCTCATATGCAGGGCCGATGCCGCCGCGTTGAGTTCAGCGGTCTTGAGATCCCGCATCAGCGTCATATCGGCCTTGAAGCCACCGTGGCGGCCAAAGCCGCCAATCGCGCCAAGCCCCTGGCCGGCGTTGATGCGCGCCTTCATCGCATCCGCCTGCGCCTTGGTGATCTTGCCGTCGGCGAGCATCTGGTCGACGGTCTGAAGCTGCGCCTGCTTGAGCGCATCCTGCGTCTGGGTCGGCGTCAGGTGCAGGATCCCCGCGAGCTTGTCGACAAAGACCTGCGCGTAGTTCTTGGAACCGGTCGGCGATGCGGACGGCGACGGCGCCGCCTCAACGGCGGCCACGCCGATGATCACGGCAGCCAGGCCGGCGGCCGGCAGCACGATCCAACGCTTCAACTTCATAGGTGACCTTCCTTCCTGGGGGTTAACGACCCCTATATCGTGCCGAACGCCCATTAGAAGAGCCTGAGAAGCCGGCAAGAAGTCGATGAAATTCCCGATCTCAACGGACCAGCCGTAACCCTTTCCGTAACAGTCTAGAGAGGCCATTTCCGCCCACGAAACGGGGACTAGCAAGGAGGATCGCGCATGTACGCACGCAGACTATTGACGGTTGGGCTCACGGTCGCCTCGGCGGTCGCACTCGCCCTGGCCGCGGTTGGCGCTCAGGCCGGATCCGATACGAACTCGTTCCGACAGACGAACCTCGTGTCGAACATCCCCGGGATGGCGGCATTCACCGATCCGGAATGGCTCAAAAGTGCCGTTGACCGTCACCATCCCACCGGGAGCAGGAAGCCCCGCTGGCACGTCCGGCACCCCCACCGGGACGGTTTTCAACGGCAACGGCACCGAGTTTCGTGGTGACCGGTTCCTGTTCGCCACGGAGGATGGCACCATCGCCGGCTGGAAAGGCGTAGGGACCGTGGCGACCACCGAAGTCGATAACTCCACACCACCGCCAGGTGCTGTGTACAAGGGCCTGGCGATCGGCTTTGACGGCGTCGCCGACCATCTCTATACCGCCAATTTCCGCTTCGGCACGGTCGACGTGTTCAACGCCGACTTCAGCCAGGGGCCGTCGTTCACCGACTCCAAAGTCGCGGACGGCTATGCGCCCTTCAATGTCCAGAACCTTGGCGGCGTCCTTTACGTGACGTTCGCCAAACAGGATGCGAACAGGCACGATGACGTGGCCGGGCAGGGGCATGGCTTTGTCGACGCCTTCGACCTGCACGGCAATTTGCTGGCTCGCCTGGTGTCACATGGCCGCCTCAATTCACCCTGGGGCCTGGCGATCGCCCCAGCAAGCTTCGGACCACTGGCCGGTGACCTGCTGGTCGGGAACTTTGGGGATGGGCACATCAACGCCTACACGCTGGACAAGGGCAATTTCAGGGCGGAGCTCCAAGATGTGGTGACCGGCAACCCGATCACGATCGATGGCCTGTGGGCGCTGCGCGTCGGGAACGGCGGGCCCGCCCCCAATGGTGGTGACCCGAATGCTGTCTACTTCACGGCCGGGATCAATGGCGAGCAGGACGGGCTGTTCGGCACCATCACAAACGCCGGCAGCTGACAGCCGTGACTGAGGCGGCGGACCGCGCCGCCTCAGTCCGCTTCCGATTCCTCGAGTTGCAGGGCCGGCTCCACGCAGACGTCCTGGTCGCCAAAGCGGGCCGCCCATTCGGCTCGTCTGGCGGGGCGCAGCGTCGCCTGGACCGCCTCGATCGCCGCCGGATCGAACTGGCGGTCTTTCAAGTCCTCTCGATCGATTGCGTGGCAGAAGGCCGCCCAGAAATCGGGCTCCAGCGCGGCCACGGTCAGGAACCCGTCGGCCACCGCGTAGACGTGATAGCAAGGGATCTCGCCGGTCAACGGGAGGCCGGGGAGACCGGCTCGCCGAGCCTGCCGGGGTAAGGCTGTCCAGCTTCGCATCAGGTCGGTCATCGAGACCTCGACTCGGGAGCCTCGTCCGGATCGCGCCCGGGCGACGAGCGCGCCAGCGATCAAGAAGGCGGCGTGAAGCCCGCCCGCCATATCGGCAACCTGGAGTCCCGGAATAGTGGGAGTGCCCTCGCGGAGCGGCATCAATGACAGCGCCCCGCTGCGCGCCAGATAATTGAGGTCGTGGCCGGCGCGGCCGGCCATGGGCCCATCCGACCCGTAGCCGGTGATCGCGCAGTACACCAGCGCGGGGTTGATCGCCGCCAGCGCCGGGTACCCGAGCTCCATCCGTTCCATCACGCCGGGACGGAACCCTTCGACGAGGATATCGGCCTCGACGACTCGCTCCCGCAGCGCGTCGCGACCCGTCTCGGTGCGCAGGTCGAGCGTGAGCAGCTGCTTACCGCCGTGCAGTGCATCGAAGTAGGTGTTGCCGCCGGGGAGCGCCCGGATGGGGTCGCCGGCGGGCGGCTCGATTTTCGTCACCTGGGCGCCCTGTGCCTGCAGCAGCTGGGTGCAGTAGCCGCCGGGCAACAGCCGGGAGAGATCGAGAACCCGGACGCCGTCGAGCAACATCGCCTGCTAGGTTACTGGCGTGCGGAATGCCGACGTCGCGGCAATGCTCAACCGGGTTGCCGACCTGCTGGAGATCCGGGGCGAGAACTTCTTCAAGATCCGCGCCTACCGGGAAGCGGTCCGGCAGCTGGATAACCTCACCACCGAGGTCGAGGACATGATCAAAGAAGGCCGGCTCAAGGACGTTCCCGGCATCGGCGAGGCGATCGAGAAGAAGATCGTCGAGTACGTCACCACCGGGCAGCTGGAGTTCCTCACGCGCCTCGAGGCCGAGATCCCCCCGGCCCTGCTACGCGCTCGAGGACGCCGCGCGAACCCACCGGCTGCTCTCGGTCCGCGGCATCAAAGCCAAGACCGAGGAGAACATCCTCAAAGGCATTGCCATGCTCAAGCGGACCGAGGGCCGCATCTACTTCCCTGAAGCCTGGATCCTGGCCGACTCGATGCTGGCCACGCTGCGCGCTCTGAAGGGCGTGGCGCGGGCGGAGATGGCCGGCAGCGCGCGGCGCGCGAGCGAAACGGTCGGCGACCTCGATCTGCTAGTGGCCGGCGACGACCCGGACGCGCTGCGCGCCGAGTTCGGCCGCCTGCCGCAGGTCAACGAGGTGATCGCCCAGGATGGCGCCACGACCAGCATCAGGGTGCGCTCCGGAATGCAGGTCGACCTGCGGGCGGTGAAGCCGGACGGTTTCGGTGCGGCCTGGGTGACCTTCACCGGCTCGCCAGCGCACAACCTCCAACTGCGCGCCCGGGCCGAGAAGATGGGCAGGGCCATCGCCGGCGCAACAGAAGAGGAGGTCTATGCCGCGCTCGACTGCGCCTGGATCCCACCGGAGCTGCGCGAGGGACGGGGCGAGATCGAGCTGGCGGCCAGCGGCAGGCTTCCCCGCCTCATGCAACAGCAAGACCTGCGTGGCGACCTGCACACGCACAGCAACTGGAGCGACGGGCGCAATGAGATCGCCGAGATGGCGCGAGCGGCAAAAGAGCACGGCTATGACTACATCGTCCTCACCGACCACACGCAGTCGCTGCAGATCGCCCAGGGGCTGACACCCGCGCGTTTTCGAGCTCGCGCCGCCGAGATCGCGGCCGTCAATGCCCGACCCGGCCTGGCGCGGGTCCTGAACGGGGCCGAGGTCGACATCCTGCCCGACGGCAGCCTCGACCTTCCCGACGAAACCCTGGCCTCCCTCGACCTGGTCGTTGCTTCGGTCCATGTGGCGCAGGACCAGCCTAAAGATGTGATCACACAGCGGGTTCTGACCGCGCTACGATCGCCGCACGTGGACGTCTACGCCCACCCAACGTCTCGACGTCTGGACCGCCGCGGGGAGACCAGCCTCGATGTCGAGGCGGTGATCGCCGAGGCTGTGAAAACGGGGACTGCGCTGGAAATCAACAGCAGCCCCTTCCGCCTCGACCTGAACGACAGCTGGGCTCGCAAGGCCCGGGAGGCGGGTGCCCTCCTGGCGATCGACAACGACGCCCACTACCCGGCTGAATACGACTACGTTCGCTACGGGTGCGCCATCGGACGCCGGGCCGGCTTGACCCCCGATCGGGTCCTGAATACGCGGGACCCGGAGGGCGTGCTGGCGTTTTGCCGGGAAAAAGCAGCAAGAGCCGTCGGGAATTTACGTTGAACGTGATAGCGCCGATATAATCAAGAGCAGAAGGAGACTCTGGCGAATGCTTCAGGAGCTCGTGATCAAGGTGCCGGCCCCTTTCCTGGGCCGAGCCGACATCGGCTTCTCCACCCGTTATCCCGCCCAGCCGGCCCAGGCCCCGCTCAAGGACGTCCCCTTCTTCATCGAAGGCCCGCCGGGTCCGATGCGCCGCCTGCAATCCCGACTCGAACTCTTCCGGCAGAAGCGGACCCTGATTCCTGACGCGCCCGGCGAAGCCTACAGCTGGTGCGGCCGCTTGGCTTCCCTTTCTTGAAGGATTGCGTGCGGATCGGCGAGCTTGCACTGCGCGACAACATCGTGCTGGCGGTCCTTGACAACAGCCGCGTCATGGCCGAGCTCGAATTGCACCGCCTGCAGATCGTGCCGCGCAACGGTTCGATCATGCTGGGCGACGCCGACCGCGACGCGTAGGCCTCAGTCGCTCCCTTTGACCTGGCCGTTGGCCGACACTGAGATGACAACCTTTCCTCGAGCATGGCCCGTTTCGAGATAGCGGATCGCGTCGGCTGATTCGCGCAGCGGATATGTCCGGTCGATGACCGGTGTGACCCTGCCGGCCTCGATCAGTTCGCGGAGGAACTGCAGGTCGTCGCTACTCGACTTCGCGACAAACGGACGGAGCGTCTGGCCGACGAATGGTGATAACAGGAGGGCCTTAAAGATCCGACCGACCGGCCCGATGATGCGACCGGGGGAGTCACCGCTGCTGAGGACGAGCCGGCCCTTCGGTGTGAGGGCGCGTCGGCAGGCGGACGGTGAGGTGGTACCCGCGAGCTGAAAGATCAGGTCGTACTGTTGACCATTCCGGGTAAAGTCCTCTCGGGTGTAGTCGATGACGCGGTCGGCGCCGATCGAGCGGACCATTTCCAGATTCTTGGTGCTGCACACACCGGTCACATCCGCGGCGTACCACTTCGCGATTTGCACCGCGAACGTCCCCACTCCTCCCGACGCTCCGACGATCAGTACCTTCTGCCCCGACTGGAGCTCTCCGGCATCACGAAGGCCTTGCAGCGCGGTCACCGCCGCGAGCGGGACCGTCGCCGCTTGCTCGAAGCTCAGGTTGTCGGGCATCAACGCCAGAAGTTTTTCCGGGGCCGATACGAACTCCGCGAAGCCACCCGACCCGACAAACCCGAAGACGTGGTCGCCGGGCCGGAACCGTGTCACGGCGTCGCCGACCACCTCGACCTCGCCCGCCACGTCGCTGCCCAGAAGTGAGTATTTCGGCTTGCGCAGTCCCATTGACGTGCGGGCGATCAACGGTAAGCCCCTCATGAAGTGCCAGTCGTAGGGATTCGCGGACGCGGCGCGAACCCGAATAAGAACCCGGTCACCGTCGACGTCGGGTTTGGGAACGTCCTTGACCTCGAGAATATCGGCTGAGCCGTACGCCTCGTATGCGATCGCCTTCATTCGTTTCTCCTCCTCCTCAACGTGGGCGGCGCCATAGTGTCCCTGCCCAGTGTACACCGTACACCGTGATGCAGATTCTAGGTGTACGGCGTACACTTGTCAAGAGGACGTAGAGATTTGGCTCAGAAGGTCGAGGCTCCGCGACGGGCCCCTCTCAGCAGGGACCGCGTGCTACGTGCCGCCGTCGCCCGCGCCGACAAGGCCGGGATCGAGTCGCTCAGCATGCGGAGGCTCGCTGAGGAGCTGGGGGTCGTGCCCATGGCCCTCTACAAGCATGTGGCCAACAAGGAAGAGCTCCTCGACGGAATGATCGATGTGGTCGTCGGCGAGATCGATCCACCTGTCGCCGGAGCGGGCTGGAAAAGCGCGGTTCGCCAACGGATCCTCTCCGCGCGACGGGCGCTGTTACGTCACCCCTGGGCGTCGCAGGTGATGGAGTCGAAGCAGAACCCCACGCCGCTAGTGCTGGCGTACATGGACACGATGATCGGACTCTTCAGGGCCGGCGGCTTCTCCGTCAACCTCACCCATCATGTGATGCACACCATCGGCAGCCGTGTGTTGGGGTTCAGCCAGGAGCTCTTCAACGACTCATCAACGATCGATCCGGAGGTCGCGGCGGCCATGATGCGCGAGCTGGGACCGAAGTTTCCCAACGTCCTGGCGATCGCCACGGCGGCTTCCCACGAAGAAGCGTCGGTCGTCGGCCCGGGTTGCGACGATCAATACGAGTTCGAGTTCGCCCTGGATCTACTCCTAGACGGATTCGAACGACTGCTACAGCGGGCCTAAGGCGAGGCCGAGGGTTTCGCGCTGCCGCTCGGCGACGGTGATGCGGTCGCCGACGGCGATGGGCAGGGAGTCGCCGAGGCGCTGGCGATCGCCGTCCCCGATGGGCTGCCCGATGCCGACGGTGTCGGGGTCGGGGTCGGGCTGGGCTTCGCAGTCGCCGAGCCGGACGGCGTCGGTGTCGCCGCCGCGACGCAGAAGCTGGGGGCGGGCGTGGGCGCCAACAGCGTGAGGTTGGTGGGCGATGCCGCCCTGTTGCCGCCTTCGAGCAACAATGCGGCCGGCACCACGAACAGGCCAACGATGACCGTCACCACGAAGGCAAGCGCACCCCATTCACGGAGCCAGAAGGCCCTCGACGAGTTACGGATCAGGGCTCTTCGTCCGTCTCCGGTTGGGGTTTGTTGCGCGTGTTAAGGATGCGCACGAAGTCCTGCGCCCGCGCCAGCGCCTTCCACCGCTCGGGGAAAAAGTCCTGAGCTACGACCTGTTTCGAGGGTAGCTGAAAGACGGTGACGCACCACTTGTTCAATGTGTGCGACACCTCGACCTCGAAGTCGCCCTCGGTATTCAAATACCGAACGACCCGGTCCTCGTCGGATCTGCGTCTCCCTGAAACTGCCATCTCTGGACCCAAAACCGTAGCTAAAGCCTTTCAACAGACCCCTCATTATAGGCTCGCTTGCGCCGGTTCTCCTAGCACTAGGAGGGGGGGTTCGGGCCGTCCAGGGTCTCCAGGTAGCGCATCAGCTCGTCCCGCAGCCCGGGGCGCTCGAGGGCAAAGGCGATCGAGGTCTTCAGGAAGCCGCTGACCGTGCCGACATCGTGGTAGGTGCCCTCGAATTCCAGCCCCAGCATCTTCTCGTGCTGGGCCATGGCGCGCAGCGCGTCGGTGAGCTGGATCTCGCCGCCAACGCCCTCGTGGGTGGTCTCGAGGATGCCGAAGATGGACGGCTTGAGCACGTAGCGGCCGAGGATGGCAAGGTTCGAGGGCGCCTTTCCTGGCTCGGGCTTCTCCACCATGTCGACCACCTCGTGGATCCGCCCGTCGCTGCTCGCAACCTTGACCACGCCATACCGCGAGACCTGGTCGTCCGCGACCCGCTGCAGCGCCAGCACGGACACCTGGTGCTGGGAGTAGACGTCGATCATCTGTTTGATCGCCGGCGTCTGTGACCGGATGATGTCGTCGGCGAGGAAGACGGCGAACGGCTCATTGCCGACGACGTCCTTCGCCATCAGCACCGCGTGGCCGAGGCCGAGCGGCTCTTTCTGGTGGATGTAGGTAATGTCGACCATGTCCGAGATTTTGCGGACCACCTGCAGCTCGCGGGTCTTGCCGCGGTCCTTCAAGTAGTGCTCGAGCTCGAAGGAGATGTCGAAATGGTCGACGATGGCACGCTTGTCCCGGCCAGTCACGACGATGATCTGGTCGATGCCAGCGGCGACCGCTTCCTCGACGCCGTACTGGATGATGGGCTTGTCGACGACCGGCAGCATCTCCTTCGGCTGCGCCTTGGTCGCCGGCAAGAAGCGCGTGCCGAGCCCGGCGGCAGGAAAGACGGCCTTGCGAATGGGCGTCACGGTCTTCTAACTCTACTGCTTGGGCTTCTTTACCTTCTTGCTCGTCGAGCGATCGCGGAGTGCCAGCTGGATGCGCTTGACGCCGGCATTATCGACCACCATCTTCGGCGGACGGGCCTTCCGTTCCCGGGCGCGTAGGCGGGCGGCTTCCTTGGGCGAAAGCTCGTCGTCTCGACTCACAGCGCGCGCCGCTTAGCGAAGGCTGGCGATTGCCGGCTTCACCGAAC
This sequence comes from Chloroflexota bacterium, assembly GCA_005889395.1. Lineage (GTDB taxonomy): Bacteria > Chloroflexota > Dormibacteria > CF-121 > CF-121 > CF-13. The sequence goes on along the minus strand of VBFX01000026.1, from coordinate 7,369 downwards.
CGCGCTGGCGCCAGAAGGCGAAGCCGACGACGCCCAGCAGCACCAGGGCGGCGCCGCCCACGACGGGCGTCCACCGGGGATCGAGATTCCCGAGGCGCCGGTTCATCTCCGCCTCGAGCCGAAGCCAGCCGGGGGAGGCCGGGGTGCTGGGAACGCGCAGCGCTCGGATCAGCCGCCGCTGCAGCCGCTCGCGGCGGCCTGCAGCCACCGTGACGCGCGGGAAGCTGTCGTTGAGGTAGGAGATCAGAGCCAGCGACGCCGATTGGGTCTCGGGCCGTCGGGGACCACCCGTCTCGGCGAAGACGACGCGGTCGATCGCGCGGGCGAGGGCGTCGACGTCTTCCGGCCGCGGATTCATCGCCCCTTCTCCTGCTCGCTCAGGCGACGGCGCAGGCCGTGGACGGCGCGGAAGAGCAGCAGTTTCACGGCGCCCTCGCTGCGGCTCATGATCAAACCGATCTCCTTGTTCCGCAGCCGGCCTTCGAACTTGAGGAGCACGGCCTCGCGCTGGTCGAGGGGCAGCTTGCGGACCGCCTTGTGCAGCTCATCGCCCTGCTCCCGGCGCAGCCAGAGCCGCTCGGGATCGTTCTCGCCGCTCCCCGCGATCGGGTCGGGGAGCTCGATCCAGGGCGGCCGGCGCCGCCGCTTCGACATCAAGTTGGACGCGACTTTGTAGAGCCATGCTGAGTATGGAATTCCTCGCCATTCGAAATTGTCGAGGCCTTCCAGCGCTCGCTGGAACGTCTCGCTTGCCAGGTCCTCCGCCTCCTCACGCCGGCCGGAGTGGTAGTAGCAGTACGAGTAGATCTGATCGAAGTAGCGGTCGTAGAGGGTGGCAAACGCCTTGCGGTCCCGCTTGGCGGCTTCGATCAAGCGCGCCTCGTCTTGCAGCTCCGCTGCCGAACGTTCGGTCACGCGGCTGACCTATTCATATATGTACCTTGCGTGGTGAAGGTTACGCGATGACGCCAAGTTCCTTGCCGGCCGTGGCGAAGGCCTCCAACGCCCGGTCGAGCTGCTCTTCCGTATGGACACTGGTCACGATGGTGCGGATCCGCGCCCGCCCCTCGGCCACCGTCGGAAAGCCGATTCCCTGGGCAAAGACGCCCAGCTTGAAGAGGCGGTCGGAGAACTCCATGGCGACCGAGCCCTTGCCCACGATGACGGGCGTGATCGGCGTCTCGCTGGCGCCGGTTTCGAAGCCGATCCGTTTGAGACCGTCCTTGAAGCGAGCCGTGTTCTTCCACAGCCGCTCGATGCGCTCCGGCTCGGCCAGAAGGACCTCGATCGCGGCGATGCAGGCGGCCGCGACCCCCGGTGGATGCGAGGTGCTGAACAAGAACGGCCGAGCTCGATGGATCAGGAAGTCCCGAACGGCTTGCGGGGCGGCGACGTAACCGCCCAGCACCCCCATCGCCTTGGAGAGCGTCCCGATCTGGAGGTCGACCCGTCCGTCGAGGCCGAAGTGGTTGACGGAGCCGCGCCCATTCGCCCCCAGGACGCCGCTGGCGTGCGCGTCGTCGACCATCACCAGCGCCTGGAAGCGCTCGGCCCGCTCGACGATCGCGGCCAGTGGCGCGATGTCGCCGTCCATGCTGAAGACACCGTCGGTCACCACCAGCTTGACCCGCTTGTCGCGGTGCTTCTCCAGATGCCGCTCGAGGTCATCCATGTCGCGATGCTTGAAGATCGACCGCTCGGCTTTGGACAGGCGGATGCCATCGATGATCGAGGCGTGGTTCAGCTCGTCGCTGATGATGACGTCGCCTTCGCGGACGAGCGACTGGAGCACGCCGAGGTTGGCGGTGAAGCCCGATTGAAAGACGAGCGAGGCCTCGGTGTGCTTGAACTCGGCGAGGCGGCGCTCCAGGTCCTCGTGGACGGTCATGGTACCGGCGATGGTCCGAACAGCGCCCGAGCCGGCGCCCCAGTGTTCGGTGGCCTCGATCATGGCCTGCTTCAACCGGGGGTGGGTCGTCAGTCCCAGGTAGTTGTTCGACGAGAGGTTGAGGACGTGCTTGCCATCGACGACGACCTCGGTGTCCTGCGCCGAGCCCAGCACCCGCAGGGGCCGGAAGAGCCCTTGCTGCCGCAACTGCTCCAGCTCGTCAAGAAGGAACTGGGTTTTCTTTTCAGTGATCATCTGACCCTCCTAACCACCGTTGGGCAGCAGCACGACTTTCCCGGATCGACCGCTCTTCATCTGGGCCATCGCCTCCTGGAAGTCGTCGAGCGGGAAGCGGTGGGTGATGAGCGGCGAGACGTCGACCTTGCCGGTGCTGAGATAGCTCGAGGTACGTTCCCATGTGTCCCAGATGCGCCGGCCGAAGATGCCGTAAATCGTGATTCCCTTCGTGACCACCAGGTCGTTGAGGTCGAGCGTGACCGGCCGGTCACCGATGCCGAGTAGGCTCATCCATCCCCCGCGGTGGAGGACCTGAAGCCCCTGCTCGATCGCCACCGGATGGCCCGACATTTCCAGGACAACATCCACACCAACCCCACCGTTGAGCTTGCGAATGTCCTCGACCGTCGAGGTCGACGGTGCGAGCACAGCCGTGGCACCCATGCGCTCCGCCAGCTCCCTCCGGTAGGGGTTGGGCTCGACGCCGTAAACCGCCGCCGCACCCTCCGCGCGCGCGATGCCGACGGCGCAGAGACCGATGGGACCCAGCCCGAAGATCGCCACCGCGTTGTCTTTCAGCGCACCGGCCGTGGCGGCATGGACCGCGTTGCCGAACGGCTCCTGCAGGGCGGCCACCTCGGGGCTCAGCCCCGGGGCGTTCCGCCAGCAGTTCTCCGCAGGCAGCAGCACGTAGCGAGCGAACGACCCGTCCCGATCGACGCCGAGCACCCGCGTGTTCTCGCAGAGGTGGTAGAGGCCACGCCGGCACTGGCGGCAGGTGTGGTCGACGACATGGGTCTCGGCGGCGACGAAGGTCCCGGACGCGAGCGCTTTGACGTCTGGCCCGGTAGCCACGATCCGCCCCGACATCTCGTGACCGAACACCCGCGGCGGATGGATGTGGCGCTGGGCCCACTCGTTCCAGTCGAAGATGTGGACGTCGGTGCCACAGATGGAGGAGGCCGCGACCTCGATCAAGACGTCCGCGCCCTTCGGCTCGGGGACGTCGACCTGGTCGATCTCGGCGCCCGGACCGGCAGCGGCTTTCACCACTGCCGTCATGGACGTCATGGCTTTCATCTTAGCGGCGGCCAAACCCGTATCCTGAGGTGGAAATTCGACCAGGAGGGTGTCATGCGGGCGTATGTGCTCATCAACGCGTCGGCGGGAAAGGCGATCGAGGTGGCCAGGTCTCTTCAGGGCGTCAAAGGCATCGAGCTGGCCGACGCCATCACCGGCGAATATGACGTGATCGCCGCGGTCGAGGCGCCCGACGTGGCCGGGATCGGATCGGTCATCGTCGAGAAGATCCAGAAGATCGACGGCGTCTTCAAGACCGTCACCTGCCTGGCCGTCCGCTAGCTAGCGAAGCGAGCCGTAGGCGCGCTCGACCGAGATCGCGAGCAGCAGCCGCTGGTCCGCGATCATGGCGGCGTCGTATTCGGCCCAGTCGGGGTGTTCGCCGCGGACCTTGCGGTAATAGTGGCGCAGCGCCTCTGCGAGCCCGTCGCCCTCGATCAGCTGCGCCGTCCCCTCCGCCACTAAGTACTCGTAGCGGTCGCGACCCTGGACGTGCAGGCTGGCCCTCGGGTCGCGCCGAAGGTTGTGGGTCTTGGCGCGGGTCTGGGTGACGGAGATCTTTACGCGGCCGTCGTCGTCCACGAAATAGAGGATGTTGGAGAGCTGGGGGCGACCATCACGCTTGATGGTGGCCAGGATGCCGTCATGCCGGACCTTCAGGAAATGACGGGCGCGCTCGAGATCGATCATCGCCCACAAATGCTACAGCCGGCGCCCGAAGGCACCGGCTGTATCTGAAGTCAGCTCTAAAAGCTAACCTACTTCTTCTTCGACGACTTCTTCGCGGCTTTCTTCTTTCCGCCTGCTTTCTTCTTTGCGGCCATCCGGGCTCACCTCCTTCTTAGCGAGATTCCCCCGGTCGGCCGCTTGGACGCCGCCGCCAAACGCGCGTGAGCGCCACGGGTACCGTGGACGCGCGGGCGCCGGCGAGGCCGGGTGCCGGAAGCAAAGTGGAGAGAGAAAAACGAGGGGAGCGACGGCGCGTCGCGATCGACCCTCGGGATCCGCACAGCCACACGTCGACGTTCATCGATGTGGTCCGCGGAGTTCTTTGACTGTTGCCCTTCTTCAGTCCCTCGCCCTGATCAACGCGACGATCAGAGCGCGGCTGCGCGCTCATTAAGTGCGACCATAGCATGAATTGAGCCGCTTTGCATACTCTCGGCCCAATTTTTTTCGCGAGCGGCGGTGCTGACGGCCGCGGGCGGGTCAGTGAGCAGAATTTTTCAGAATTTTTTCGCGATCATGGACAGCGACCGCCGTCGCAGCAAGTTTCGTAATAGAGACCACATCCACGACAACGAAATTTCCGTCCATCCCAGTCCGTCGCACCTCCGCACGGACATTCGGGCCCCTCATGCGACCACGACGGATGCGATTGCATGGCCTCCAAGGGTCGAGAGGAAGAAACCACGCGGGTCTCTTCCTCCTTATTGCTTAGGAGCAGCCGCTCGTGCTGCCGCAGTTGAGGCACTTGTAGCAGGTTCCGTTGCGAATCATGATCGAGCCGCAGTCCGAGCACGCCGGCGCGTCCTCCTGGCCCACGAAACTGATCTTGATCGGGCTCGATTCGGCCGGTGCCGGCTTGACCGGCGTCGGCGCGGGGGTTGACGCCGCCGCAATCTCGACGATCGGCTCGCGCCGGATGATGCCGATGTCTTCCTGCTGAGTTCCGCTCAGGAACTTCGACGCCAGCCAGCGGAAGATGTAGTCGGTGATCGACTTCGCGATCGGGATTTCGGGGTTCTTGGTGAATCCCGAGGGCTCGAAGCGGGTGTGCGCGAACTTCTTCACCAGCACTTCCAGCGGCACGCCGTACTGCAGCGCCAGCGAGATGCTGGTCGCGAAGGCATCCATCAGCCCGGAGATGGTGCTGCCCTCCTTGGACATCACCAGGAAGATCTCGCCCGGCGTGCCGTCCTCGTAGATCCCTACCGTGATGTAGCCCTCGTGGCCCTGGATGTCGAACTTGTGGGTGATCGCCCGGCGTTCGTCCGGCAGCTTGTGGCGCATGGCGCGGGCTGGCTCGCTGGGGGCAGTCGAGGTCGCCACTGCGGTCGCCCGGACCTGCTTCTTGTCGTCCCGCGAGGTGTTCAGGGGCTGGGATCGCTTGGAGCCGTCGCGGTAGATGGCGATCGCCTTGAGGCCCATTCGCCAGCCCTCGAACGGCTGCGCCGCCGCCATCATCTTGACGTGGCCCATGTAGTGGATCGTGCGCGACCCCTTGGCCGGCTTGAAGGCGCAGTCGAAGACTGCCAGGTCGTCCGGCCGGAGGTGCGGGGCGCCCTCGATGGTGTCGTTTTCGTCGATGTACTGGAGGATCTCGGACACCTGAGCCTCCGGATAGCCAATCCTGCGCAGCGCAATCGGCACCGTCTGGTTGACGATCTTGAGCATGCCGCCACCGACCAGCTTCTTGTACTTGACCAGCGCGATGTCGGGTTCGATGCCGGTGGTGTCGCAATCCATCATGAAGCCGATCGTGCCAGTGGGCGCGATCACGGTCGTCTGGGCGTTGCGGTAGCCATAGAGGTCGCCCAACTGGCAGGCCTTGTCCCAGGCATCGTGTGCCGCGCTCAGCAATGGCAACGGCACATGCGCCGGGTTGATGTGGTCGACCGAGCTGCGGTGCTGGTCCATGACGCGCAGCATCGGCTCGCGATTGATAGCGAAGCCGTTGAAGGGACCTTTCTTCTGCGCGATGCGGGCCGACTGCGCATAGGCCTCGCCGGTCATCACCGCGGTGAGAGCAGCGGCCACGTCGCGGCCGGCATCGCTGTCGTAGGGCAAGCCCGAGGCCATCAGCAGGGCACCGAGGTTGGCGTAGCCGAGACCCAGCGGCCGGAAGTCCCGGCTGTTCTGGGTGATCGCCTCGGTCGGATAGCTGGCGTTGTCGACCAGGATCTCCTGGGCGGTGATCAGGATCCGGCAGGCTTCGCGATATGCCTCGACATTGAACTCGCCGCGCTCATCGAGGAACTTCATCAGGTTGATGGAGGCCAGGTTGCAGGAGGTGTCGTCGAGGAACATGTACTCCGAGCAGGGGTTGGAGGCGTTGATCCGGTCGGTGTTGGGGCTGGTGTGCCAGTTGTTGACCGTGGTGTCGTACTGCAGCCCGGGATCGCCGCACGCCCACGCCGCGTCGGCCATCATCCGCATCAGGTCGCGCGCCTTGTAGGTGTCCATGATCTGGCCGGTCGTGATGGCAAAGGTGTGCCAGTCGGAATCCTCTTCCACGGCCTTCATGAAGTCGTCCTTCACCCGGACGCTGTTGTTGGAGTTCTGGAAGAAGATCGAGCTGTAGGCAGGGCCGTTGAAGGACGAGTCGTATCCGCCTTCGATCAGGGTCCAGGCCTTGCGCTCTTCCTCGACCTTGCAGTTGATGAACTCGACGATGTCGGGATGGTCGGCGTTGAGGATCACCATTTTGGCCGCCCGCCGGGTCTTGCCGCCGGACTTGATCACGCCGGCGAAGGCGTCAAAGCCCTTCATGAAGGAGACGGGGCCGGATGCCGTGCCGCCGCCCGCGAGCAGCTCGCGCGAGGAGCGAAGTGGCGAGAGGTTGGAGCCGGTGCCCGAGCCGTACTTGAAGAGCATGCCTTCGGTCTTGGCCAGGGTGAGAATCGACTCCATCCGGTCCTCGATTTTGTTGATAAAGCACGCACTTAACTGAGGACGTTGCTCGATGCCGGCGTTGAACCAGACCGGGCTGTTGAAGGCGGCCTTCTGGTGCACCAGCAGATGCGCCAGCTCATCGCGGAAGATGTCGGCGGCCTCCGGCGTCGCGAAGTACCCCTGCTTGTTCGCCCACCCATGGATCGTGCGCACCACGCCCTCGTGTTGCTCGAAGACGACTTCACCCTTTTCGTTGGTGATGGAGGCCTCGCGGGTTTCCCACTGGACCTCGTCGAACGGCACCACGCCAGGGCGGGTAAAGTACCGCTTCCAGGGGAGGCCGTTCCGGTTGCGCTTCGAGGTGCTGGCGGGAGCCGCTGCGGGCAAATTGGGTCGGTCGGTCGACGTCTTTTGGGTGGATCGGGCCATCGTGAACCTCCGTGGGTGGGGTGGAGAGCGGCCCACATCGTATGCCGTAGGATGAAGCCTGTCAAGCATTTTACCACAGCCCGTAGGGTTTCCCGACAGTGCTGGCCACAACATATGCCA
>VBFX01000025.1 GCA_005889395.1 Chloroflexota bacterium | reverse complement strand
ATATCGGCGGTCGCCCCATCGGCGACCCGTAGCGCGACGTTGGTTTGCAGCTCGCGCTCCAACCGGGCGCGGAGCTGGCGCGAGGTGCTGCTGGTGGTCGCCTCGCGACCGGCGAAGGGCGACTGGTTGACGGAGAACTGCATGCGCAGCGTCGGCTCGCTGACCTCCAGCCGCGGCAAGGCCTCCGGGTGCTCCGCATCCGCCACCGTATCGCCCACGGCGATAT
>VBFX01000024.1 GCA_005889395.1 Chloroflexota bacterium | reverse complement strand
GTGTAGATGACCGGGGCGCTGAGCTGATCGGCATTGCGGGCCAGCTCGAGCAGCAGGTCATGGGTCGCCTCCACCGTCTCGGCGGGCCGGGCGTTGACCCGGTCGATCTTGTTGACGACGATGATCGGCATCAGGCCGAGCTCGAGCGCCTGGCGCAGCACCACCCGGGTCTGCGGCATAGGGCCTTCGAGGGCGTCGACGAGCAGGAGGCAGCCCTCCGCCATGCCCAGGACGCGCTCGACCTCGCCACCAAAGTCGGCGTGGCCGGGCGTGTCGATGATGTT
>VBFX01000023.1 GCA_005889395.1 Chloroflexota bacterium | reverse complement strand
AAGGACAGGCCAAGACCGTGATGGAACGGATGCCACCAGAGCGGCGAGTCATGTTCCAGCCAGCCACCCCGGAGCAGGCTGCCGAAATCCTCCAGGACTTCATCGAGATCGGTATCGAGGGCTTCACGTTCGGCAATCCCACGATGCGCACGCCGGAAGAGTTCGAGCGCGCGCAGCGGCTCATCAAGGCGGTCAAGAGCTCATAGCTGCGTTGGCGGGGGCCATTGGCTATTCGCCCACAGAGCCCCAGGCACAGGGCATGCTCGATGTGGGCGACGGGCAGCAGGTCTACTGGGTCGTGAGTGGCAACCCGAAGGGAAAGCCGGCTGTCCTGCTGCACGGCGGACCCGGCAGCGGAAGCTACCCTGGCCAGCGGCGCTGGTTCGATCCGTCGGCATACCACATCATCCAGTTCGATCAGCGCGGGTGTGGACGTAGCACGCCATCCGTCAACGACGCGATGACCGACCTATCGACCAACACGACGCATCATCTGATTGCTGACATGGAGCGCCTTCGCCAACACCTCGGGATTGACCGGTGGCTTGTCTGCGGGGCGTCGTGGGGCGTGACGTTGGGGCTTGCCTACGCCGAGCGTAATCCTGAGCGGGTCAGCGAGGCAGTCTTTCTGTCGGTGACGATGACACGAGCCAGTGACGTCCACTGGCTGTACCACGAGGCCGGCCGGTTCTTCCCGGGGGAATGGGCCCACTTCCGGGCCGGTGTCCCGAAATCCGAACGCGATGGCGACCTGGTCGCCGCCTACAACCGATTACTCAACGAGCAGCCGGATGTCGCGCTGCGCGAGTCAGCCGCGAAGAACTGGTGTGATTGGGAGGACGCGGTCGTCTCCCTCGAGGAGGGGTGGAAACCTAATGCCCGCTACGCGGACCCAGCGTTTCGCATGACCTTCGCTCGCCTCTGCGCTCATTACTTCAGCCATGCCGCATGGCTTGACACCAACGAGCTGCTTTCCAACGCAAATCGGCTCGCAGGCATCCCCGGCGTTCTTGTGCACGGTCGCTTCGACCTGGGAGGACCGCCAGACGTGCCGTGGTTACTTGCTCGGGCGTGGCCCGGATCCGAACTGCACCTTGTGCGCACCGGCCACGTTGGCGGACACGAGATGCTGGAACCATTAATTGCGGCGACGGACCGCTTCGCCGCGGGAAAGGACCGTTAACCAGCCTCTTCTGCGCTCTGGGGCCAGCCCGGTCCCACCGCCAACGCGTGTGGCATCCTAGGTTTGGCAGGCTGAAGGCCGGTTGGTAGGTGAGCGTGATCACTTACGGGAAGGAGGAACCGAGCGTGAGCAGATTCGTCTCGCGATTCACCCTCGTTGGCATCCTGGTTGCCCTTGCGGCGTCCACCGCCTTCTCGACGGCGGCGCTCGCTGAGGGAAGCCCTGTTGGGACGTCGTGGCGGCCTGACCTTGGCCCGAACGTTTATGTCTTCAATCCCAGCATGCCGCAGAGTGCGATCCAGGCCACCGTCAACGCCGTGGCCAACCAGCAGATCTCCAATCAGTTCGGCACCCAGCGATACGCCTTCTTGTTTGAGCCAGGTGCCTATGGCTCGGCGACCCATCCCCTCAATTTCCAGATCGGCTACTACACCAGCGTGGCAGGCCTGGGTCTGTCGCCGAATGACGTCGTGATCAACGGCTCGGTTGACGTCTACAACCAGTGTTTCGGTCCGGGGAACTGCACTGCGCTCGATAACTTCTGGCGCTCGCTGTCGAACCTGACCATCAACGTGGCCACGCCAGGCGGCTGTTACTTCGGCGAATTCTGGGCAGTCTCGCAGGCCGCCCCGCTTCGGCGAGTCCACGTCAACGGCTTTACCACCCTGATGGACTACTGCACCGGCCCGTCCTTCGCCAGCGGCGGCTTCATCGCGGATTCGGAGTTCGACGCCAGCACCGTGGTCAACGGCTCGCAGCAGCAGTGGGTAACCAGGAACAGCAAGCTCGATGGCTGGACCAACGCGGTCTGGAACCAGGTCTTCTCTGGCGTCGTGGGAGCGCCACCTCAGAGCTTCCCGTCGCCGCCCTACACGACGCTGTCGACCAGTCCGGTGACCCGCGAGGCACCGTACCTCTATGTAGACGGGGCAGGCAATTACAACGTCCGGATACCAGGCGTGCAGCACGACTCGGTGGGCACGACCTGGGGCAGCGGGCCGACGCCTGGCTCAACCATTCCGCTCGACCGATTCTTCCTTGCCCGGCCGACCGACTCGGTGCAAATGATCAACACGCAGCTCGCAATCGGTAAGGACCTTCTCTTCACGCCGGGCATCTATCATCTGGACCGCAGCATCCGCGTGGTGCATCGAGACACGGTCGTGATCGGGCTCGGCTTCCCCACCCTGGTGCCGGATCAAGGGAATACGTCGATGGTGGTTGAAGATGGGACCGGCGTCAACCTTTCCGGAATCATGTTCGACGCCGGACCGGACAACTCGCCGGAGCTGCTGCAGATGGGGGCGGGACCCGGCCAGCATAGCCTTGCCGGCGATCCCGGATCGCTGCACGATGTCTTCTTCCGTATCGGCGGTGCCACACCGGGTAGGGCGGGGACCAGTCTTGTCGTCAACAGTGACAACGTGATCCTGGATAACGTCTGGGCCTGGCGGGCCGATCATGGCAACGGCGTCGGCTGGACCAACAACACTGCGGATACCGGCGTCGTCGTCAATGGCGACAACGTGACCGCCTATGGCTTGTTCGTAGAGCACTACCAGAAGTACGAGGTGATCTGGAACGGGAATGGTGGCACCGACATCTTCTTCCAGAACGAGATGCCCTATGATCCGCCAAGCCAGGCGGCATGGATGGAGGCGCCGGGCGTCGACGGCTGGGCCGCGTTCAAGGTTGCCAGCGGCGTGACTCGTTTCACCGGATACGGGATGGGGAGCTACAGCTTCTTTAATCAGGGCGTGAACATTTACGCCGCGCACGCGTTTGAGGTTCCCTCGGGCCTCCCGGCGTCCAGCCTCCGCGACCTGCTCACGATCTTTCTCGATGCCACACGCGGCTCGGGCGGCATCCTGCACGTTGTAAACGACGCCGGCGGCTCGTCCACCGTCGCCAACCCGGACGTGCCGGTCACGGTGGTTGCCTACCCATGACGGTCATCGGATTGCCTCCCAGAGTTGACGGGTTGAACCAGCGGGATCGTTGACGACCACTCCGCCCTGCGTATCGAAGCGCATCACCGGACGGCGCGACGTGTCATAGCGTGGCCAGCCGGGATCACCGTTGCGGGCAAAATCCACCCAGCCGCGGTGCATGTCGTCGGCCAGCCGCTGCGGGGGATGTTCGCCCAGCATCGGACCGGCGCAGTCGAGGTGGTCGAAGACGAAGCCGAGCTCGAGCGCGTGACAGGCGCCCAGCCGGCCGTCGAACATTGGCGAGCGCCAGGCGAACTCATACATGCGGACGTCGCCGCCGTTTCGAAGCTGCGCCTCGGCCAGGCGAATAGCCGGGATGCGAAAGAAGAAATCGCTGATGATGGCCGAGTAGACATCACCGGCCGTCGCCGCCGGGCTGGTCTCCCGGTACGCAGTGATGGCCTGCTGCGGGTCGAGACCCTGTCGCTTCGCCAGACCCCGGGCGCGTTCGTCGTCGATGTAGTCGATGACGCCGGTCGGCACCGTGAACAAGCGCCACTCCTCGGTGGTGGTGCCGATCAGCAGTTGCAGCCCGGCGCCAGCGGCGGCGGCGATGGAATCGATCGGTCGTTCGCGGAGGATCTCGCCGTCGATCACGGGCTCGAACAGCATCCCGTTGATGGCCACCTCGCCCCAGCGTCCGGGATCGGGATTCTTGACGCGTTCGAGGTCGAGCACCGCCTGCGCCTCGACGAAGCGCTCCACCGGGACGGCGGCGACCGCCTCAGCGCTTTGCGGCACCCCCAGCAGCTCGCAGAACATCGCGCTGATCCGTTTCGCCGTGCCGGTCGAGATCACGTGGTGGCCGGCGCCGCTCTGCAGGATGGCTCGCCGGAACAGCCCGGACGACTCGCGGATGGCGATCAGCGACGCCACGCTGAAGGCGCCCGCCGACTCGCCGAAGATGGTGACGTTGCCGGGGTCGCCGCCGAAGGCGCCGATGTTTTCCTGCACCCAGCGCAGCGCCGCCAGCTGGTCGAGCAGCCCCAGGTTGGCGATCCGATCGTCGAGCCAGAGGAAGCCTTCCGCCCCCAGCCGGTAGTTGATCGTGACGCAGACGACCCCGTCTCGGGCAAAGCGGCTGCCGTCATAGACGGGGATGGCGCCAGAACCGCGCAGGAAGGCGCCGCCGTGGAGCCATACCATTACCGGCAGGCCGCGTGCGCCGACCTCGGGCGTCCAGACATTCAGGTTGAGGTAGTCTTCGCCGCTCGTGCCGGCGTCGCCCAGCATGTGCCGGAACGGTTCGGGATAGGGCGACTGTGGGGGAACGGCTCCATACCCGTGCGCCGCTCGCACGCCGGTCCACCGTTTGGGTGGCTGGGGCGCCCGAAAGCGGTTGGCGCCGAATGGCGTCGCGGCGTAGGGAATCCCCTTGAATGAGGTGACGCCGGTGCTGATCTGACCCTCGACCGCCCCGGCGTGCGTCGGCACGACGACGGCGGCCAGGTCAGGGCGAACCGGTGGCATAGAGCGTCTGACCGGTCACGAAGCTCGCCTCCTCGCTGCATAGAAAGCTGATCACGCCAGCGATGTCCTCCGGCCGGCCGGTGCGCCGCAGCGCGGCGCGCTCCGCGGCCGCTTTCTTGAGCGCATCGTATTCGATGCCGGTGCGTTCGGCGACCGCGCGGGTCATGCGCGTCTCCACGAAGCCTGGCGCCACCGCGTTGACGTTGATGTTGAATGGGCCAAGTTCGATGGCGAGGGTGCGCGCCATCCCCTGGATCCCCGCCTTCGCCGCCGAGTAGTTCGCCTGCCCGCGATTGCCGAGCGCTGAGTTCGATGAGAGAAAAACCATCTTGCCGAATCGCCGCGGCACCATCAGCCGCTGTGCCGCCTGGGCGCAGAGAAAGGTGCCGCGCAGGTGGGTGTCGATGACCAGGTCCCAGTCGTCGTCCGACATCTTGTGCACCAGGTTGTCGCGGATGATGCCGGCGCACGTCACCAGCATGTCGACGCTTTCGCATTCCTGGATCGCGGCGCTGAAGAGCGCCTCAACGGCGGAGCGCTCGGTCACATCGCAGGCGACCGGCAGGGCGCGGCCCCCAGCGTCGCGGATCGCTTGGGCGACGGCTTCCGCCGGCTCCCGATCCAGGTCGGAGACGACAACCGCGGCCCCCTCGGCGGCGAAGCGGCTGGCGCTGGCGGCGCCGATGCCGCGGCCACCGCCGGTCACCAGCGCGGTGCGGCCCTCGAATCGCCCGCTCACGCGATGACGACCTCCGCCTCGCCGGTGGTGACCGGCTGAGCCCGCTGATTCTCCGTCCACAGCTCGAGCGTCACCCGCTGTCCATCGCGTTCCAGCTCCTTGGCTTTGACGCGGCCGCGGCAGGTGAGCACGTCACCCGGGCGAACCATCTCGACGAAGCGGACGGTCAGCCGGCGGATCGACTCGGGACCTGTCAGCCAGCAGAGGTACTGGCCGAGGAAGGCCATGCTCAGCATGCCGTGGGCGATGACGCCATCAAGGCTGACCCGACGCGCCGTCTCATCGTCGGTATGGATCAAGTTGTAGTCACCGGAGGCGCCGGCATACTTCACCAGCTGCAGCTTGGTGATCGCATCTTTGCGCAATTCCGGGAGCGCGCTGCCGGCCGAGAGTTCGCGGGTGATCAGCCTTGCCGTGACGGTGTCGCTCACCGTACGATCACCGTGCTGCGACCGCTGAACACGCGCTCGCCGTTCTCGTCGCGGCCCTCGAGCTCGATGATCAGGAACGTCATCGCCCCCAACCGGCCCTCGCGCTGGTAGACGTCCTGCAACCGCGTCCGGCATCGCAGCCGGTCGCCGGCGCGGATCGGCCGCTCGAAGCGGTACTCCTGGCCGCCATGGAGCACGCGCGAGAGATCGTAGGTCACACCCGGAATCGGAATGCGAATCGTCGTCGGGAAGGTCGGCGGCGCCAGCTCCCCGCGCAGGCAGGCCTCGGTCGTGTCGCCGACAGCCTCAGCAAATTTGCGAATCGCGCCCCGCTCGATCTCGACCAGCACCTCGTCGGACTGCCGCCCGATCAGGTCACGGGAAACGAGGGGGTCGCTCACGCGTTCCTCGAGGCGGCCCATTCGCCGACCCGGATTTCGCGGAGCAGGCCGAGCAGCGTACCCATCAGCTGGTAGCTGCGACGGATGAGTGAGGCGTCGCCAAAGAAGGTGACGTTCCAGAGCACGACATGCCGCAGGCCCACCCGCGCATACGCGGCGAGCTGCTGGGCGACATCCTCCGGCGTCCCGTGCAGCACGCCCGCTTCGACCACGGCCGGGGGGACGCCAGCGATCAATTCGAGAATCTGGTCGCGGCTGTGGCGCACCGGGATGAAATCGCGGACGCCGAAGGCCTGCCCGCCCAGCGGATGGGTGCCGCCGTGACGCGCGAAGGCCTCGGCGGGCTGCGTCAGCGCCAGGATGCGCAGCAGCGGCATCTTCATCAAGGCATGCGCCGCGTCGTGCTCATCGGTGAGCACGAGCTTGGCGTACATCCCCGGAGTGAAGGGGTCCGCGGATCGCCCCGCGGCCTCGCGCGCCTGCTCGATGCGCTGCAGCCGGGCGCGGTAGTCCTCCAGTGGCAAGAATTCCGGCAGCCAGCCGTCGGCGTAGCGGCCAGTGATCTCGAGCATGCGAGGCCCATGTGCCGCCAGCCAGATCTGCGGTGGTCCCTCCGGCGTCGGCTTGAGGCCCAGGACTGCCTGCTGCAACCGGAAATGCTCGCCCTCGAAGTCGACTGGCCCATCGCTGGACCAGAGCAGGCGAATGATGCGGACCGCTTCTTCGAGCCTGCCGACCGGCCGGTCAAACGGAATCCCATAGGGCAGGAGGTTGAGCGCCTCACCGGAACCCAGCCCGCAGATGATCCGGCCGGGCGCCAGGTGGTCGAGGGTGAGGAAGGCCTGTGCCAATTCCACCGGATGGCGTCGCAACGCCTCGGTCACCGCCGTGCCGAGCTTCACCCGACTGGTCGAGCCGGCGGCGGCGGCGATCGCGATCAGGGGATCGAAGAAGATATCGGGATTCGGCTGGAAGGCGGCGAGGGCCGTGATGTCGGGGGTCCAGAGGCTCTGCGGAAACCAGCCCATGTAGTGATCGGGCCACCATAAGGCGGCGTATCCCTGCTCCTCGTTGCGCCGGGCGTTCTTTCCCAGGTTGGCCGCGGGCGGCATCAGGGTGCCGAGCGTGCCGACGGTGAGTCGATCGGACGTGTTGATCAACGAGGGGCCGGTCCGCGCCGATCGCGATCCGGATCGGCCTGCAGGTCGATGATCACCTGGCTGGCGCGGCCGCTGGCGAGGAGCACGCCGGCGTCGCTGTGCAGCTCGGCGGCGGCGAAGGTGACGCGACGCGTCTTCTGTACCACCCAGCCGGTGGCGCGCACCCGCCCTGGGCGAGCCGGACGATAGAACTCGGTGCGCAGGTCAGCGGTGAGGAAGACCTCGTCGCGGTCGAGCAGCGTCCAGGTGGCGCTGCCCATCGCGGTGTCGAGGATGGCGGTCACCATGCCGCCGTGGACGATCCAATCCTTGCCGGCGGGGAACGCGTGATCGATGGTCGGCTCCCACTCGAGCACGGCTCGCCCCGGCGCGACCTCCACCCGGTGCCAGCCGAGCGTCGCGAAGATGCCGCGCTCGCCTGGCTTTGGCTGCCAGCGATCCATTTCCGCAAAGCGTTCGCCGGGACGAAACGCCGTCGCCATCGGTCAGGCGCCGGCGTGAGACCGTTCGCGCTCGATCAAGGTGCGCCGCAAGATCTTGCCCGCCGGACTCTTCGGAATCTGGTCGACCACCTCGAGCAGCCGAATCTTCTTGAAGGGGGCGACCTGGCCGTTCACGAAGGCCATCAGTTCCTCAGGGGACGCCTGACCTTTCATCACCACGAACGCCTTCGGTACCTCGCCGGCTTCAGGGTCGGGATGCGGGATCACCGCCGCATCCGCCACGGCCGGATGCTTGAGGAGAAGGCTCTCGAGCTCGGCAGGCGCCACCTGGAACGCCTTGTACTTGATGAGCTCCTTGAGACGGTCGACGATGAAGAGGTACCCGTCCTGGTCGACCATGCCGATGTCGCCAGTGTGCAGCCATCCGTCGGGCTCGAGCATGGCGGCGGTCGCCGCCGGCTGGTTGAGATAACCCTTCATCACCTGCGGACCCCGGACGCAGACCTCACCCTGCTGATTCGCCTCGAGCTCGGCGCCGCTGGCCGGATCGACGACCCTGCACTCGGTGTTCGGGATCAGGAGCCCGGCGGATCCCGCCCGGCGCACGGCCGGATCGATCGGCGTGGTCGAGACCACCGGGCTGGTCTCGGTCAGTCCATAGCCCTGGGCGACGAAGCAATGAAGCCGGTTCTCGCACGCCTGCTCAATGTTTTCCCCCAAGGGTGCCGCGCCCGAGTTGATCGACCGCAGAGAGCCCAGGTTGTATTTCTCCACCAGCGGATGCTTGGCGAGCGCGAGCACGATCGGAGGGACGACGAAGGCGCGCGTCACTGCGTGCTGCTGCATCAGCTGCAGGAATTGCTCGAGGTCGAAGCGCGGCATCGTGACCACGGTGTCGCCGCGATGCAGGCTGATGTTGAGCAACACCGTCAATCCGTAGATGTGATAGAAGGGCAGCACCGCGATCACGCGCTCGACCTCCATTGGGAACAGCGCCTCCGACTGGCAGATGTTCGCCACCAGGTTGTAGTGGGTGAGCATCACGCCCTTGGGCAGGCCGGTGGTGCCGCTCGAGTAGGGCATCACCACCACGTCGGTCTGGGGCGCGATCGACACGGGTGGCACACGCTCGCCGCTCTGCAACAAGCTCGCGAAGCTGCTCGCTTCCTTAGCCTCGCCGAAGACGAAGACGTCTTTCACTCCGGCTTGCCGGCTCGCCTCGAGCGCGCGCTCCAGCAGCGGCGGAACCGTGATCAGGAGGCGAGCGCCGGCATCGCTCACCTGCTCGACGAGCTCTCGCACCGTGTAGAGCGGGTTCACGGTGGTCGTGACTCCGCCCAGCATCGCGACCGCGTGCAGCACCGCGGCATACTCCGGGAGGTTGGGACTGTATACAGCCAGGACGTCCCCCTTGCCGAAGCCCCGCTGCGCCAATCCGGCAGCCAGCGCGCGGACGGTGCGGGCCAGCCCGGCATAGGTCACGGTTCGTCCTGTCGGCCCGTCGATCAGCGCCGGGCGGTCGCCGTACGTCTCTGCCTTCTCGATCACGAACTCG
>VBFX01000022.1 GCA_005889395.1 Chloroflexota bacterium | reverse complement strand
CCTGGCTGCCATTCGCTCGGGTGCCGCGTGGGCTTTTCCTCTATCACATGCTTGGCGGGTTGCCGCCGATGTTTCTGGCGCTGGCGCTGGCACTCACCTACGTGCGCACCCTGCGTGGCCACCTGCCCGGGTTTGCGATGCGCGTCAGTGGGGCGGTGCCGGCGTACGCCTACCTGCTGATGGTGATGGGCTTCTTCATCTATTTCTATCCGCTCTGGACCGGACTGCCGCTCACGGCCGATGCCTTGAACAGCCACGTCTGGTTCGCCTTCGTCAAGCCGCTGCCCAACTGGTGTCTCTGCTACTGGACCTCCCCGGGCTAGCGCTGGTTGCGGGCTGCCTGGTCCTCGGCCTGGGCCTGGCCGCGGGCGGGCCGCCCTGGCTGACGGCGGGCGAGCGCGTCGTGATCGGCCTGATGCTCGCCGTGGTCGGGCTGACCATGGCGGGCTACATCGCGGCGTTGGCCATCGGCGTCACGGTCGGCCTGGTCCTGCTGCTGGCTCTCGCGGGCCTTACCGTGGGTGGCTGGTTGATCTGGCGTCACCGTGGCCGCTACCATCTCCCCGCTTTTCCACGCTGGAGCGGGGCCCCACTCGCGTTGCCCACCGTTGTGGCCGCGCTGGCACTGGGTATGGGCTACCTCTTCGCACGCGCGGTCGAGATCACGCCCGATGCCTGGCTGGCGCATTACAACAACACCTGGTCGGACTGGTCGTTCCACGCTGCCTACACGACGGCATTCGCTTACGGCCACAACCTGCCGCCACAGAATCCCATCTTTGCTGGGACGCCCTTCC
This sequence comes from Chloroflexota bacterium, assembly GCA_005889395.1. GTDB lineage: Bacteria > Chloroflexota > Dormibacteria > CF-121 > CF-121 > CF-13. The sequence continues at coordinate 25,209 of VBFX01000022.1, read as the reverse complement.
GCTATCCCTTCGCGCCCGACTTTGCCAGCGCACTGCTGCTCGCCGGCGGGTGGAGCATCCCGGCGGCGCTCACCTGGCCGAGCTGGGCGATGACGGTCCTTGCGCTCAGCGGGCTCATCCTCTGGGCGCGCCGCCTTACCGGTGGCATCGGCGCCGGCGTGGTCGCGGCGACGCTGACGCTCCTCGGTGGAGGTATCGGGTTTTGGTATTTGAACGGCGATGCGGCGCGGTTCGGCTTGCTAAAGGTACTAACCCACATCCCGCGCACGTACGACCGCTCGTGCCCATTGCCGAACGTGCCGCCCGACCCGTCATGCCTCGACCCGACCCTCAACATTCAGTGGTACAACCCCATCCTTTCCTACTACCTCCCGCAGCGAAGCTTCGTCTTCGGCGCGGCCATGGTCATGACGGTTCTCCTGCTGCTGACGCCGCCGCTCCTCGGCACGCCGTTCTTCCGCTGGCGCGAAACGATCGCCACGATCCGTTCGTCGTGGCGGCGGTGGACACTGAAGAGCGAGGCCGTCGCCTTCATGGTCGCCGGCGGATTGACCGGCCTCTTGCCGTTCTTTCACGTGCATAGCCTGGTGGTGCTCGGCATCGTGACGGGTTGCTGGGCGCTGCTCTTCCCACGGCCGGCGTGGCTCGGGTTTTTTGCCGTGACCCTGCTAATTGCCGTGCCGCGCCTGCTGATGGCGGTGCCCGGTGACCCGGGCGCGCCGCCGGAGCACCAGTATCCACGCTGGTTGATCGGCTGGATGTCAGGCACGGACTTCGCGCCTTGGTTCTGGCTCAAGAACACCGGGCTCTTCTGGCCGCTGCTCCTGGCCGCGCTGCTGAGCCCGCTGGCGCTACGCGGGCGCGTCAGGTTGCTGATCGCGCCTTTCAGCCTCGTCTTCCTCGCCGCCAACCTGGTGAAGTTCCAGCCCTGGGATTGGGATAACAGCAAGCTGCTCGTGTTCTGGTACATGGCCAGCGCGGTTGCGGTGGGTGCGATCCTCGTCCGCCTCACCCGGGCCCACCCGGTCGGTGCCATCGTCGCCGTGACGATCTGGCTGAGCCTGGTGGCGTCCGGCGTGCTCTCGCTGCTGCAGTTTCTGCCGCCGCAGGCGCCCGCCTATGTCTGGTTCTCGAATGAAGAGGTGCAGCTCGCCGCCCAGGTTCGCCGGCAGACGCCGCCGCGCGCGGTGTTCGTGACGGGGGAGGAACCGAACAATCCGATCGCCGACCTGGCCGGGCGCGCGGTGCTGATGAGCTACCCGGGCTGGCTCTGGAGCTATGGGATCAACTACGCGCAGCGGGAAGCGGATATCGCTCGTATCTACCACGGTGGTCCGGAGGCGACCGGCCTGCTGCGCCAGTACCACGTCGACTACATCGTGATTGGGCCGACGGAGCGCACCGTCTTTCAGCCGAACGCCGACTACTTCAATGCGCAGTTCCGGCTCGCGCTGCACACGCCGAACTACGACATCTACGCCGTGCACTGAGCCGACTAGAATGCAGGCGTGTTAACGCGGTTCCTGATCCACATCGTCGCGTTGTTGTTCGTCTTCTACGTGGTGTGGGGCATTCGGGGTGGGAACCTCTGGTTGGCGGTGGTGATGGCGCTGATTCTCGCCATCGTCAACACGATCATCCGCCCTGTTCTGTTGATCCTGACGCTGCCCGTCACGATCCTCACGCTGGGATTGTTCGTGATCGTGCTCAACGCGCTCCTGTTCGGCCTTTCCTTCCTTGTGCTGCAGGGCATCATGAACGTGCACTTCGCGGTGGGCTTCGGCTTGATCCTGATCGGGTACCTGATCTACGTAATCGTCAGCACCGTGCTGACCCACGTGTTTTAAACCGGGTTTCGTCCCTCGATCAAAAGGCCCAGTAGCCGCGGCCGAAGGCCAGGCCGAAGACGATCAGCGCGACAAAAGACAATCCCACCAGCGGCAGGTACAACCATCGGCGCGTGATGCGCCCGGCGAGCAAGAAGAGCGGATACATGCCGAGCAGATATCGGGGGATGCTCAGCCAGAAGGGCAGAAACGTGACCAGCACCGTGACCACGGTGGCGTAGACGGCATCCGCGGGCCGCAGTCGCAGCCAGCTCAGTGCCGTCGCCAGGTAGGCCGCGATGCCGCCCGCGATCTCGCCGCCGCCAACGGTGAGCTTTTCCCAGGGGACGCGCCAGCTGAGACTGCGGACTGCCCCTTCGAGTCCGATCCAGGGCGCGGCGAACGAATGCGACCAGTGTTCCCGCTGCACCGTGACGAAGGCGAGCGGGTCGCCCAGGAGCAGCAGGTTGGTGAGGAGATAGGTGACGAAGCCGAGAGCGACGAGCAGCGGTGGGACGACCAGCTCCCAGAGGCTGCGCAGGGCGCGCCGCGCCGCGAGCAGCTCGACCGTAAGGAACGGGAGCAGCGCGAGCCCGGTGAGCCGCGCTGCCGAGGCCAGCCCGCCCAGCAGCCCCGCCCAGAGCCAGCGCTTGTGGCGCGCGGACAGCACGGAACCGAACGTCAGCGCGCAGAAGAGGGCCTCGGTGTAACCGACGAGTAAGAAGTAGGCGGTGGGGAAGACGGTAAAGAACGCCGCCGCGCGCCAGGCCGCCCTTTCGCGACCATCGACCCGGGCGATCTCGTAGAGCAGGATGGCGGCGACCACGCCGGCAACATTGCTGATCAGCAGGGCGGCCGTCCGCGCCGGCAATCCGACGGCGGCCACCGCGCTGATCAGCGCCGGGTAGAGCGGGAAGAAGGCGATCAGGTTCCGAGCATCGCCAACCGTTTCGTAACCGTGAGTGGCGAGATAGACGTAGTGCCTGGCGTCCCACTGGTCCCACGCGCGGCCCAGCGCGGCCAGGGGGTCGGGGGCGGCGCCGAACTCGATGAGGGTCAGCGTGACCAGCACGACCTTGACCAGGAGCGCGAGCGCCAGCAGCGTCAACCAGGGGCGAACTCGGTCCGCCGGGAGCCCGGCGATCGACAGACTTGGCGTACCATACCGACTCGACGGCCTGCCGGCCACGTCACTGAGTGACCTCACAAGCCTGGCTTCCCATCTTCCGGGCCATCGCCGCGGAGATCCGCGCCACGATCCCGCCGCTGGCCGGCACGCCCGCCGCACGAGAGGAGGTCGGCCTCGGTGCAGGTGGCGACCGGACCATTTATCTCGATCAGCTCGCCGAAGACATTGTGGTCCGCCACCTGGAGCAAGCCTATCGCAGCGGCCTGCGCTTCCGGCTGATCTCGGAGGAGCTCGGCGAGCGCGATTTCGGCGGCGAACCCCTCGTGCTGGCCGACCCGCTCGATGGGAGCTTCAACGCGAAGATGGGGCTGCCGTACTATGCGGTCGTGCTGGCGTTCACTGAGGGTGACCGGGTCTCCGACGTACGGCTCGGCTATGTCCAAAACCTGGTGACCGGCGACGAATACCACGCGATCGCCGGTGGGGGCGCGTTTCACCGGGGTGCGCCGCTGCGCCCGGCGCCGCCGGCCTTTGACGGCCGGTCGATCCCGCTCGTCCAGTTCGATGCGCCGTCGGGCGTCGAGCCGCGCGCGCGAGCCGCGCCGATCTTCGCGCATGCGGAAAAGGTCCGTCAGCTCGGCTCGGCGGCGCTCAACCTCTGTCACACCGCGGCCGGCGGGATCGCTCTCCAGGTGACGCCCGCCCCAGTGCGATCGTTCGATCTCGCGGGGCCGCTCCTCATCCTCCGCGAGGCCGGTGGGATCGCCACCGGCTTCGACGGCGGGTCGGTCGACTCGGTCTCGGTCCGATTGGACGCGCGGACCACGCTGCTGGCCTCCCTGTCCCGCCAGATTCATGCCTATGCCCTCGAGCTCTTGCGCGTGAGGGTTTCCTGATGCTCGAGCCGGAACAGACCACCTTCATCCTGCTTTCCTTCGAGGGCCCCGACGAGTACTCGCAGGCGGGCGGGCTGGGGGTTCGCGTCAAAGAACTGTCGCGAGCGCTGGCCGAGCGCGGCTTCCAGACGCACCTCTTCTTCGTCGGCGACCCCAAGCTTCCCGCCGATGAGAGCGCGCTCGACGGCCGGTTGTGGCTGCATCGCTGGAGCCAGTGGATCAGCCGTTATCATCCGGCCGGCGTCTACGACGGCGAGGATGACAAAGTCGCGGACCTCAACCGCAGCCTTCCGGACGCCCTGGTTAAGGACTACATCAGGCCGGTGATCGAGCGCGGCCAGACGGTGGTGGTGCTCGGTGAGGAGTGGCACCTGGCCCATGCGATGAGCCTGATCTCGGATGCGCTCTATTTCGCCGGGCTGCGCGACCGCTGCCTTCTCCTCTGGAACGCGAACAACCACTTCTCCTTCCACCGCATCAACTGGGGTCAGCTTGCTTTCGTCTGCACCCTGATGACGGTGAGCCGGTACATGAAACACATCATGTGGCGCTGGGGTGTCAACCCCATCGTGGTGCCCAACGGCATTCCCGGCTCGATGATCGCCCGGGTCAGCCAGGCGCAGGTGCGCGCGGTGCGCGCCGCGGTGAATGCGCCGGTGTTCCTCTTCAAGATCGGGCGCTTCAGCCCGGACAAGCGCTGGCACCAGGCGATCGCCGCCGTTGCCCAGCTGAAAGAACGGGGGGTGACGACCCGGCTGCTGATGCGCGGTGGCCTCGAACCCTTCGGCGGTGAGGTTCTCGATTTTGCGCAGCGGCGCGGACTCCGCGTCGCGCCGCTGTCCACCCGCATCGAAGATGTCGCGGGACTGGCGAAGACGCTGCGGGACAACACCGATGCCGACATCTGGAACGTCACGGCCTTCCTCCCCGACGACCTCCTTCCGGTCCTCTACGCCTCGGCGACCGCCACGCTGGCCAACAGCGGGCACGAGCCGTTCGGCCTGGTGGGCCTGGAGGCGATGGCGTCCGGTGGCGTCGCCTTCGTCGGCGCGACCGGTGAGGAATACGCCGAGCCGTTCAAGAACGCGATCGTCATCGAGACCGAGGATGCGGCCGAGATCGTCGCCTACGTCAATCACCTTGCGGCCCATCCAGACACGGCCCGCAACCTGCGAATCGCCGCCCAGCGCACGGCGCGCGACTACACCTGGCAGCGGGTGATCGACATCTTCCTGCAACGCCTCGAATTCGTCGCCTTGAAGCAGGGGCTGAGCATCACGTCTGAGAGGATAGGAATCGATGCCTAACAACCTGGTTATCTATATGGTTGCGCACCAGCCGCGGCGCGTCCGCCTACCGGCCCAGCTCATCCCCCGCGGCACCTCGCCGGAGAAGATGGATGGCCTGATCTTCGACGAGCAGATGGACCGGCGCTATTTCGATAAGGTTTCGAAGTACAGTTACCGGCCGGCCACCGAGCTCTTCCAGTCGCTGGTGGAGAAGGGGATGAAGATCTCCCTTGGCTTCTCGGTCTCGCTCCTGCTCCAGATGCGGCGTTTCGGCCCGGACGTGCTGGCCGGCTTCCAGAAGCTCGTCAGCCACGAGAACGTCGAGCTGGTCGCGGTCGAACCCTATCACTCCTTCGTCTTTTATCTCGATATCGCCGCCTTTGCCGAGCGCATGGCGTGGGGCAAGCGGCAACTCGAGGAGACCTTCCAGAAAACGATCACCGTCACCGACACGACCGAGATGTTCATGTCGAACGACGTCTATTTCCAGCTACAGCTGAGCGGTTTTCGGGGCGCGGTGATGGATGGCCGACCCTGGGTGATGGGCTGGCGCGAGCCGACGCACCTCTACCGCTATCCCAACGAGGAGATGCGGCTCTTTACCCGCCACTATGAGCTGAGCGACGATGTCGGCTACCGTTTCAGTAATCGGCAGTGGAACGGCTGGCCGCTGATGGCCGACACCTACGCGACCTGGGTCCGCCAGGCGATGGGCGAGTTCGTCTTCCTCGCCTGGGACTTCGAGACCTTCGGTGAGCACCACCGGGCTGACTCCGGCATCTTCCCGTTCATGCACGCGCTCCACGCCGACTTCGTCAAGAACAAGATGCGCTACCTGCTGCCCGCGGAAGCGATCACGACCTTCAAGGACGCCCACGAGATGCCGCTCCCCGAGTACGGATGTACGTGGGCGGGCGACGGCGGCATGGATTTCTTTCTGGGCAACGAGGCGCAACAAGGAATCTTCCGGCTGATGCATCACATCTACAACAAGGCGAAGCTCACCAAGCACCCGCACCTGATCGACATCGCCATGTGGCTGCTCCAGTCGGACAACCTGCACCTGATCCAGTGGTTCTCCAAAGCCGGTGCCCAGGCGGAGGTCTCCGCCTACTTCACTCCCGATGAATGGTGGGAGCTCGGCGGGCTAGGCATCCTTCGAGAACAGCAGCGCGTCTACGTCAACTTCCTGCGCGCCATGGACGAGTACGTCTGAGTCGCGAAATGGCGACCAACGACGAACCACCTGTCCTGATTGCCGATGACGACCGCGACGTCCGGACAATGCTGCGGACGCTGCTCGAGCTGGATGGCCACGAAGTGATTGAGGCCAAAGACGGCGCTGAAGCCTGGAAGTGTTGCGTGGATTACCAGCCGGCGGTCGTCGTCGCCGACGTCCAGATGCCGGGGATCGACGGGTTGCAGCTCTGCCGGAAAATCCGCGAGAGCCGCTACTCCCTGGGCATCAAGGTGATCGTCTACACCGCCGGGATGGCGACGCCGGAGGAGGCAAAGCGGGCCGGCTGTGACGAGTACTTTCTGAAGACCGACCCCTTGCCGAAACTGCGCGACAAGGTCCGCCAGTACGCGAACGCCCGGACGCTGCCGCCCAGGGTCTAACTCCCGAATACGATCCGTATTCAACGGCTGCAAGGTCGACCCGGGCCCCCGGGTTATACCGCAGGGGTGTCTTCCTTGCACGTGCCTCCGTTTCCGGCTCTGGCGGCCGTGGCGATTGGCGTGCTGCTCCTGTTGCGGCTCGTCGGCGGGTCCATGCCCTGGGGCCAGCTGACGATCGCCGTCGGACCGGACGGCCGCCCCATGCGGCCGCGCGTCAAGTGGCATTTGTGGACGATCTGCCGCGGGGAGCCGCCCGTGATGTCCGCCGCGCTCGGCTTTGTCTCCATCGTGCTTGGGTGTCTCGCCTTTTTCATCGTCGGGCCGGAGCTGGCCGAGGCAGTCACGCACCCCGTGGCGCGCTGGCTCGAGTACTCGATGATGTTCACGCTCGCGGCATCCTTCACCGTCGTCCCGGTCGGTGTCATCGTGCTCGTCCGCAGCGGCCTCGACCTCGCGGCCCGGCGATGCTCAATGGTCGGCCTGGTCGTCGGAATGCGCCGGGACGTGGGGCTCTTCGGCCGCACCTACCGCGTCGCCGTCCAGGCGGGCGATCGGGTGATGACCAAGAAGCTGTGGGCCGAGGCCTTCCGCGTCAACCACACCACCTTCGACCTGCTGCGCCCCGGCGATCGGATCACGGTCGCGTACTCGCCGCACCTCCGTTACGTCTTCAGCCTGGTGCCTCCGGAACCGCTAAAAAGAGCGGCCGGTTAGCTAGACTCTTTCCCCGTGACGCGCCCGCTGCACGTGGCCTTCGTCTGGCACATGCACCAGCCTTATTACAAGGATGACCTGAGCAACAGCTTTCTGTTGCCCTGGGTTCGGCTGCGCGCCGCCAAGGACTACTACAAGATGCCGGCGTTACTCGATGGCTACCCGGACGTCAAGCTGACGTTCAACCTGGTGCCGGCGTTGGTGGAGCAGATCCAGGATTATGTCGACGGCGGCGTCCAGGACGTCTACATGGAGCTGGCCCGCCGTCCGGTGTCGGGGCTCAGTGCCGACGAGCGGGGCTTCGTCGCGCGCTGGATGACGGAGTCGGGTCAGATTCGGCGGGTCCGCCAGTATCCACGCTACCTGGAACTGGTGCGCAAGCGGGAGCAGGCAGGGCCACCCACAGCCGGCGGCTTGGCCACGCTGTTCTCGGACGCCGAGCTGCGCGATCTGCTCGTGTGGTTCAACCTGTCGTGGATCGGCCCCGAGGCGATGGAAGACAATCCGGAGATTGCCGAACTGGTCCGCAAAGGCCGGTTCTTTTCGGACGCCGATGTGGAGCCCGTCCTGCGGGTGCAGTTCGAGCTGCTCCGTAAAGTGCTCCCCAAATATCGGGAGCTGCAGGAACGTGGGCAGGCCGAGCTGATCACCAGCCCCTACTATCACCCACGGCCGGACCTCAAGATGCCGCGCGCGATGTTCAAGCACGCGGACGACGCGGCCGAACAGCTACGCCTTGGGATCGAGGCGCATCGCCGCCACTTCGGGCGCCGGCCGCGCGGCGTCTGGCCGCCGGAAGCCGCCGTTTCCGAAGACGTGGTGCGGCTGGCCGCCGATCACCGGCTGGAGTGGATGCTGAGCGATGAGGGGGTTCTCTCCCGGTCGCTCGCGAGCCCGATCATTCGGGACGCGCAGGGACAGGTGGCCCAGCCCGAGCAGCTCTATACGCCCTACCGTGTGCAGGGCAATGACCCGCCGATCCATCTCGTGTTTCGCGACGCGCCGCTCTCCAACGCAATTGGCTTTGAGTACCAGAATTCACCGGCCGACGAGGCGGCCGCGGACCTCGTCCGTCGGCTCCGTGCCATCCAAGAGCGGCAGCAGGATAGGCCGTTGTTGGCGGTGATCGCTCTCGACGGCGAAAACTGCTGGGATTCGTACGAGGCCAATGGCAACCCGTTCCTCCACTCGCTTTACAGCCGGCTCTCGAGGGAGCCGGACTTGAAAACGGTGACCGTCTCCGAATTCATCGCTGAGTTCCCCGCCGAGCACGCGCTGTCTCGTATCCATCCCGGCTCCTGGATCAACGCGAACTTCGACACCTGGGTGGGCGACGCGGAACACAATGTCGCCTGGGACCTGCTGGCGCAGGCGCGGGATTTTCTCAGCGAGCGCGAGCGAGCCGCGGATGATCACGAGCAGCTCGCCTCGGCGCGGCGCGAGGCGCTCATCGCGCAGGGCAGCGACTGGTTCTGGTGGTTCGGCCGATCTCACGATTCCGGAATGGATCAGATTTGGGACAGCCTGTTCCGCCTCCACCTGCGCAACATCTATATGTCGCTGAAACGGACGCCTCCCGCCGAGCTCTATCGCCCCATCGCCAACGACACCGGTGGATCAGCCTCGAAGCGCCCTCACCGTAAGATCACGCCCAAGCTCAACGGCGTGGTGGACCAGGAGGAGTGGGAGGCTGGCGGTTACGTCGATGTCAGTGCGCTCTTTGGAGCCATGCATCCCCCGACCGGGGCGGTGCGGCGCATCTGGTTCGGGCATGATGACCGCAATCTCTACCTGCGATTCGACTTGCTCCCCACCGGCCGGCCGCGTCCGGTCGAGCTCGAGATCTTCTTCTCCGGCAGTCCGAAGCAACCCAGTAACGCCAACTTCGGTTTCGATCCCGCCTTACGGCTCACGGCGAAGACCAGCGGGGCCGATGTGGAGCTGGAGCCGATCCCGGCGAGACGGTCGAGATGGTGGCGGTCGCGCACGAAAAAGGCAAGCCGGGAGAACAACTCCCTCCCACCGGATCGATCCCGGTGCGCGTACCCGGTGATGTTTTTCGCGGGCGCCAGAACCAGCCCCTCAAGATCCTGCTCGTCGCGGCGGAAGTCGCGCCCTTCGCCAAGGTGGGCGGCCTCGCCGACGTCGCCGGTGCGCTACCCAAGGCGCTCAAGGCGATGGGTCACGACGTGCGAGTCGTCATGCCGCGCTACGGCAGCATCGACGTCGAGAAGTACGGATTGCGACGGATCGTCACCAACCTGGGGGTGCCGCTCGCCCACCAGCCGGTCAACGCGGACGTCCTCGAAGGACGGATCGCGGGCGAGGTGCCGATCTACTTCATCGACAACCAGCAGTTCTTCGGCCGCGACGGCATGTACGGATTCTGGGACGACGATGCGCGCTTCATCTATTTCAGCCGGGCCGCGCTCGAGATGCTGCGGCCGCTCGACTTCCGGCCCGACGTGATCCACGTCAATGACTGGCATACGGCGGTGATTCCCAACATGCTGGCCCGGCTCTATTCGGCTGATCCGTTCTACGCTGATATCGCCACCGTCCTCACCATCCACAACCTCGCCTTCCAGGGCGTCTTCGGCTACGGCGCGCTGAACCTGGCGGACCTCGAGCAGTGGGGCTTGATCAAGCCTGGCATGCCCGGGCTCGACGACATCGTCAACCTGCTTGGCCGTGGGCTCTATTTCGCCGATGTCGTCAACACCGTCAGCAACCGGTACGCGGAAGAGATCCTTACTCCCGAGTACGGCGAAAAAATGGACCCTCTGCTGCGGGTCTATCGCGGCAAGCTGCACGGCATCATCAATGGCATCGACTACGACCTGTTCAACCCCTCGACCGATGTCTCGCTCGTTGCGCCCTACGACATCGCGAGCATCGAGAAGAAGCTCGAGAACAAGCTGGCGCTGCAGAAGGAGGTCGGTCTCCCGCAGGATCCGGCGATCCCGGTGATCGGCCTGATCTCGCGGCTCTATGACCAGAAAGGCCTCGACCTGATCGCCAACATCATGTGGGGATTGACGCGGCTCAACCTGCAACTCGTGGTGCTGGGCGCCGGTGACGCGCGCTACGAGGAGATGTTTCGGGCCAACGCGCGCGACAACCCCGGCAAGGTCTCCGCCACGATCGGCTTCAAGCCGGTGCTGGCGCAGCAGATCTACGCCGGCTCCGACATGTTCCTGATGCCGTCCCGCTTCGAGCCGTGTGGGCTGGGGCAGCTGATCAGCCTTCGGTACGGAACCATCCCGATCGTGCGCGCCACCGGCGGGCTGGCCGACACCATCGACGACTGGGACCCGGTTCAGCAGACCGGGAACGGCTTCGTCTTCACGGCCTACGACCACTGGGACCTCTTCGCCCAGGTCGTCCGAGCGCTGGAGACGTTCCGCCAGACGTCCTCCTGGCGCCGGCTGCAGGCCAACGCCATGTCGACCGACGTCAGCTGGGCGAACTCCGCGGAAAAATACGTGGGGCTCTACCGGGAGGCGATGGGGAACCACGCCGAATCACGGGAGTATTCCGCGGCCGCCACCGACCCCTACAGCTGGTAAAAGCGAGTGCCGGCAGTACCGGAAAAGGCCGCCGGTCTAATAGAGGTTAATATTTGGGCCTTTTTCTTGATGTCTTGACACCGCTTGATGCATGATTACGGCGATTCGGCACCGGAAGGCACGCTGGCCGACACATCTTTTCCTGGAAGGGAGGTAGTTGACGTACATGGATCTATCTAGCGGCAAGTTGCGATGGTTGCGAGTAGCGACGCTCGTCGCCGGGGTCGCGGTCCTTGTTTCCGCCTGCGGGACGTCCTCGACGGGAACCGGGGAGAACATCAAGAATGGGGGCACGCTCATCTGGGCGCTCGACGCTGATGCCCAGAGCCTGAACCCCTTCGTCGCCGGCGACGTGCCGTCGGTGCGAGCCTACGGGTTCCTATTCCCGAACATCTACCAGGCCGACAAGAACCTGAACATCCAGCCGGACCTCGCGGACGGCATGCCGTCCATCTCGTCGGACAAGAAGGTCTGGACGGTCAAACTCCGCAAGGACGCCAAGTGGAGCGATGGCTCGCCGATCACGGCGGATGACGTCGTGATGACCGTCAACATGCAGAACAACCCGAACCTCGACACCGACGCCGCCTTCGATTGGGGCGAGCTCGACAAGGTCGAGGCGGTCGACAAGAACACCGTCAAGTTCACTCTCAAGGACGTCTTCGCGCCCTTCTTGGCCAACAACTTGCTGACGTTCGTGGCGCCGGCCAGCGTCTACGGCAAGATCGATCCGGCCAAGCAGCGGACCGACCCGGTCTCGCTGAATCCGACCGTGACCGGCGGACCGTACAAGTTCGACAAGCGGGTCGCGGGCTCGGAGATCGATTACGTCGCCAACACCAACTACTACCTCGGCCGGCCGCACTACGACAAGGCCATTGCCAAGGTCATCACCGATGCCACTGCGGCGACCAATGCCCTGATCAATGGGGACGTCGCCTGGCACCCCGCTCTCGGTGAGGGCGGTTCCGGCGCCGTGACCAAGGCCAAGGCGGCCAGCGGTGTGCAGGTGCACGACTACGCCGACCTCGGCTACATCGACATGCGCCTCAACACGCGAAAGGGGCACCTCTTCGACAACGTCCTGACCCGCCAGGCCATGGCAACCGCGCTCGACAAGCCGTCGATCGTGGACGCCGCGACCGAGGGTCGAGGCCAGGTGCTCTGGGGCGACATCGTGCCGGCCTCGTGGGCCTACGACGCGAGCGCGGTCGTCACCTACAAGCAGGACGTCGCCAAGGCGAAGTCACTGATGACACAAGCCGGATGGACGGTCGGCGCCGACGGCGTGGCGACCCGACCCAACCCGAACGGAGGTGCCGCGCAAAAGTTCGTCGGCAAGATCCGGGTGCGCGCCGGCAAGCCGCAGCGGATCAAGGCCGCCCAGATCATCTCCGACCAGCTGAAGGCGATCGGGATCCAGCTCACACCCGACCCGACCGACTTCAAGGTGTTCTACAAGCCGATCCAGCAGGGCGACTTCGACGTCGCCATCGCCGGGTTCGGTCTGACCGTTGATCCGGACGACTACACGACCTTCAGCTCCAGCCAGCTGCAGCCTGAGCACAAGTCGGGCAACAACTGGACCGGTTACAGCAACCCGCAGCTCGACTCGCTGATCGACCAGGAGCGGGCGACGATCAAGGGGTCGGACGCCGAGACGAAAGCCGCTCGCAAGGCGATCTTCAACCAGATGGAGAAGATCATCAGCGGCGACATCGTGACCTACATGCTGTGGGCCGATAAGTCCGCGATGGGTTGGTCGAGCAACGTCGGCGGCGTATCAGCCGGCGGCGGCGACAACGTGATCTACGTCGACGATGCGCGCAACACCGAGGTGGAAGCGCTGTGGTACTCCAAGAACGGTAAGTAGCTAAGCGACGCTGAGCGAGTTCCGGGGGAGGCGGCCGGGCCGCCCTCCCCCCGGGACGGGCTTCCCGGTGGCGGTTCGTTATGCTTCTAGCAGGAGTTCGAGCCGTATTCAAGGCGAATGCTTTGGTGAGTGGAAAACGGTGTCATAGGATGAAGAGGTGACTTTCTACCTCGTTCGCCGGGTGGCCATCGGGATCTTCCTCCTTCTCCTCATGTCGGCCATCTTCTTCACGCTCACACGGGTGACGCCCGGGGCGCCGGTCAGCGTCGGTGAGAACCCCCGGATTCACGAAGAGCAGGTCAACCGCCGCCTGCACAGCATGGGGCTGACCGATCCGAACGGAAAACCCTACTCCCTTCCCGAGTCGTACGTTCGCTACCTTGGCGCCCTGGTCCAAGGAAACCTCGGCGACTCATACCAGTACAACGAGCCCGTCAGGACCCTGCTGATGCAGCGGCTGCCGAACTCCATCCTGCTGCTGGGCGCCGCCCTGCTGGTGGCGCTGGTAATCGGGATCCCGCTGGGGATCTACGCATCGACCCACCAGTATTCCAAGGCTGATATGACGACATCCATCGTTTCCTATGTCGGCGTTTCGATTCCCAGCTTCGTGCTCGGCATTTATCTGCTGCTGATCTTCGCGGTCTTCTTGAAACAGACGCCGCTTCACTGGGGCTTCCCCCTCTTCGGCATGCACACCGGTGGTGTCGACGACCCCCTCGACCTCCTCATCCACATGGTGCTTCCGGTCACCGCGCTGGCGATCCTCCAGATCGCGATCTTCAGCCGCTTCATGCGGGCCAGCATGCTGGAGGTCCTGCACCAGGACTACATCCGGACGGCGCGCGCCAAGGGGCTGGCGGTCGAGCGGGTCAATTACAAGCACGCCCTGCGCAACGCCATCCTCCCCATCATCACCCTGGTGGCGATCGCGATCCCGCAGATCGTCAACGGGGCGATCATCACCGAAGGCATCTTCAGCTGGCCGGGGACCGGGCAGCTCGCCTTCCAGGCCGTGGTCGACCGGGATTATCCGGTCATCCTGGGCGTCGTCATGCTGGTCGCCGCTGGGACCGTGTTCTTCAACCTGATCGCCGACGTGTTGTACGCGGTCGCCGACCCGAGGATCCGGTACTGATGGCCCAGGTCCCCCCGCTTCCATTCGGGCCCGCGGCCGGCGGCCTACCCGGCGTCCCCGACCAGCTCTCGGTCGAGACGACGGTCGATCAAGAGCGCGCTATCGCCCAGCCCGGCGTCAAGTCGGACGAGCTCGCCGGCGCCCCGGAGCTCGGCTTCTGGCGGCTGGCCGTCATCCGTTTTTTCCATCACCGGGTCGCGACCGGGGCGCTGTTGATCCTCGGCGTGATCGTGCTGGCGGCGGTCGTCGTCCCGGTCATCACCGGCGGCCTTTACAGCATCCAGGATTACCGCCATCCGTACAAGGCGCCGTTCCAGAATTGGCAGCACATCCTGGGCACCGACGACCTGGGTCGCGACGAGTTGGCGCGACTTCTTCGCGGAGCCAGGGTCTCGCTCATGGTCGGCATCCTCGCCGTCGTCGGCTACCTGCTGATCGGCGGCGGGCTGGGTGCGCTCGCCGGCTACTACGGCGGCTGGCTGGACAACGCGCTGATGCGCTTTACGGACATCATCATCTCGATGCCCTTCCTGCTCGTCGTCATCGCGGTCACGGCGGCGACCGGCGGGGTACGGCTGAGCACGGTCATCATCGTGATCGCGGCGACCGGGTGGTTCGAGATCGGACGTCTGATGCGGGCCCAGTTTCTTGTGCTTCGAGAACAGGAGTTCGTCCAGGCGGCTCGGGCGCTCGGTGCCTCCAATACGCGAATCATCCTCCGCCACATCCTGCCCAACGCGCTGGCGCCGATCATCGTCTCCGCCACACTGGGCGTTTCCGGCATCATCCTGCTGGAAGCCGCGCTCGGCTTCCTCGGCTACAGCATCCCGCCGCCGGAGCCGAGCTGGGGCAACATGCTGAGCGACTTCGAGCAGTATCTGCTCTCCGACCACACGTATCTCGTGATCTTCCCGGCCACGGCGCTGGTCATCACCGCGCTGGCGATCAACCTCGTCGGTGACGGGATCCGGGACGCGCTGGATCCCCGGCAGCGGTGAGCGACCTCCTCCGGGTAGAGGATCTCCACACCCAGTTCCATGTTCACGGCGGGACGCTCTCCATCATGCGGTTGCTGGAGAAGAACGGCCGGATCACCCAGGGCCACGTGTTTTTTCACGGTCAGGATCTCGTCGGTCTGCCGGACGAGCAGATGCAGGAGATCCGCGGCAACGACATCTCGATGATCTTCCAGGAGCCGATGACGGCGCTGAACCCGGTCTTCACGGTCGGGGACCAGATCGCGGAAGCGGTCCGGCTGCACCAGAAAGTCGATCGCGAGGCCGGGCTCAAGCGGGCGATCGAGATGCTGCGCCTGGTCGGGATCTCCGATCCGAAGCGCCGAGCCGGGCAGTACCCGCACGAGCTCTCGGGCGGGATGCGGCAGCGGGTCATGATCGCCATGGCGCTCTCCACGAGCCCGGAGCTGCTGATCGCCGACGAGCCGACCACCGCGCTCGACGTGACGATCCAGGCGCAGATCCTCAAGCTGATGCGAAACCTCAAGGGAGAGTTTGGCTCCGCCATCCTCTTGATCACGCACGACCTGGGCGTGGTGGCGGAGATGTGCGACAGCGTGGCGGTGATGTATGCCGGGCGCATCGTGGAGCAGGCGCCGACCGAGGAACTGTTTGCCAGCCCCAAGCATCCCTACACCCAGGGACTGCTCGCCTCCATCCCGCGACTGGGGAAGAAGCAGGAGCGCCTGCACGTCATCACCGGCAGCGTGCCCAACCCGCTGGCCGTGCCTCCCGGCTGCGCCTTCCGTCCGCGCTGCCCGGTCAAAGCCCCGCGCAGCGACCGTGACATCCCTGGGCTGAAGCCCAATGGTTCCACGGCCGAACACCTGGTGGCTCCCCAAGCGAACGGCGCCCTGCTGAAGGTGCAGGACCTCGTCAAATTCTTCCCCATCAAGGGCGGCCTCTTGCAGACGACGGTCGCAAACGTCAGGGCGGTGGACGGGGTCAGCTTCGAGATCAAGAAGGGCGAGACGCTCGGCCTCATCGGCGAGTCGGGCTCCGGCAAATCGACTGTCGCGCGCACCATCATGCGGCTGATCCCGCCCACGTCGGGTGAGGCCTGGCTGGAGGGGCGCAGTATCTTCAAAGCGAAGAAGAAGGAGCTGCACGAAATGCGGCGCGAGGTGCAGATCATCTTCCAGGATCCCTACGGCTCGCTCAATCCGCGCATGTCCGTCGGGGAGATCGTGGGTGAGGGCTTACTGGTGCACGGCGTCGGGTCGGCGCACGAGCGGGACAAGATCGTCAGCGAGCTGCTGGAAGTCGTGGGCCTGCGCGGCCAGTACCGCGGCCGCTTCCCGCATGAATTCAGCGGCGGCCAGCGGCAGCGGATCGGGATCGCCCGGGCGCTGGCGCTCCGGCCCAAACTGATCATCGCCGACGAGCCGGTCTCGGCTCTCGACGTCTCCATCCAGTCGCAGATCCTCAACCTGCTCGAGGACCTGCAGAACGAATTCGACCTCACCTACCTCTTCGTCGCGCACAACATGGCGGTCGTGGAGCAGGTCAGCGATCGGATCGCCGTGATGTATCTCGGCAAGATCGTCGAGCAGGCGCCCGCCGAGCAGCTCTTGCGGAGCCCGCGGCACCCCTACACCAAGGCTCTGATCTCGGTCATTCCCATTCCCGACCCCACCGTCCGCCGCGAGCAGACGGTGCTCTCGGGCGAGATCCCGAGCCCCACCAACCCACCGTCCGGTTGCCACTTCCGGACCCGCTGCCCGATCGCGACGGACTACTGCGCCGAGGTGGAACCGCCGTTACGCGAGGTCAGCAAGGGTCAGTTCGCCGCCTGCCACTACGCCTGACCGGATCCACCACGCGAACGGGTGGTGACCCGGGCGAGCCAGTCGCCCATGATCGCGCGCCTTCGCAGCGTGCGCCCGGTGTCGAACCAGCTGCCCAGGAGAACAAGCGCGAGCGCCGCCGCGGCGAGGATGACATCGAGCCGGCCGCGATCCGGTGGTGTCGTGTCGTAGTGAGCCCAGTAAGCGAACTCGCTGTCGTTGACGGCGGAAATCCCGACAAACGTGACCGCAAGGATGGCGGCGGCCAGCCAGACGCGCCCGCGGCCGGCGAAGCCGAGCCGGACCAACCCCATCCCGGGCACCATCGCCAGCCGCCAGACCGCTCCCGCCGTCGCGCGCTCGGGCTCCCGCGCAGCGCGGGACGCGAAGCCATCGACGGCGATCACCCAGCCGATCAGCCCGGCGTACCAACCGGTCGAGAGCAGGTCGACGGGCATGAAGGTGAAGTGCAGCGCGCTGAAGCTGGGCGTGCTGAGCAGCCAGCCGGCCCAGAGGACCCACGCCAGCAGCGCCACGCCGGCGGCCGCGAGCGCGAGCCCCTGATACGGTCGCGCGGAGCGCATCACCGACAGCACGAGGCAGAGGGCAACCACCCAGGCGAGTGGATTGGTCCACCCGAACACGCGGGGGAGGTGCCCGACCGCCACCTCGATCGTCCACGGGGTGAGGAGGCTGAGCCCAGCCAGCCCGACGATCATGATGTCGCGGCTGGAACGTCCCGAAAGTCGCAACGCGATGGCGCCGACTCGCTGGACCCCGGAGGCAAGCGCGAAGGTCAGCGCCAGTCCAGCACAGAAAACGGCGACGATGAGCAGCACCTCCGAACCCGGATTGCCCCGCGTCAGCCCATAGGCGAGGCCAAAGGGTGCGGCGACCAGCAGCATGCCGATCACGAGGTTGCGGACAGAGTTCGCGTTGTCTTGCATCGCCTTCCTCGAGTGTACGTTCCGGATAAAATCGCGCGGTGTTGCGCGGAAAGCTGTGGGGCCATCCCGATTTCCTCAAGCTCTGGGCCGGCGAAAGCGTCAGCGTGTTCGGGAGCCAGGTCACCGTCCTCGCGGTACCCACCGTGGCGATCCTCATCCTGCATGCCGGCCCGTTCCAGGTTGGGATTCTCTCGCAGGCGGCCCATCATGATCGTCTGCGACATCGGTCGCGGGCTGGCGTTGGGATCGATTCCGGTGGCGTTCCTGCTGAACCTGCTGACGCTCGAGCAACTCTATTTCGTCGCCCTGCTCACGGGGATCTTTACGGTCTTCTTCGACGTGTCGTACCAGTCATACCTGCCGGCGCTGGTGGACCGCCCCAACCTGATCGAAGGCAACACCAAGCTGGAGATCACGCGATCGACGGCGCAGGTGGGGGGGCCGGCGGTTGCCGGGTTCCTCATTCAGTGGATCGGCGGCGCCCGGGCGGTTGCCGTCGATGCGCTGTCGTTTTTCCTCTCGGCGATCGCTCTCGCTTCGATCAAGAAGCCGGAGCCCGAACCCAAGCCGAGCACGGCGTCCGGGACCTCCGGCTTCATCCCCGAGATGCGAGAGGGGATCGAGGTGGTCTTTCGAAACGCGATCCTCTGGCGGATCGCGGCCTGCACGGCAACCACCAACCTCGGGTCGAATATGGTCTTCGGCGCGGTCTTCCTGGTGTTCGCGTATCGCCAGCTCCACCTCTCGGCGGGCGTCGTTGGCGTTGTCTTCGCGTTAGGCAGCGTCGGAGCCCTGGCTGGCGCCTTCCTGGCCGGCTGGGTCGTGCGCAAGCTTGGTATTGGGCCAACCCTCGGAGTCATGGTCATTGTGGGGGGCCTCGCGCTCCTGGCGACGCCCATCGCCCTCGTCGGCGCCCCGGCGGTCATCCTCGCGACCACTGGCTTTATCGAAGGCCTGACCATTCCGATCTACAACATCAACCAGGTGAGTCTGCGACAGGCCATCACCCCCGACCGCGTCCAGGGCCGGATGAACGCCACCATGCGAACGATCGTCTGGGGCACCATCCCACTGGGCGCATTCATCGGCGGGATCCTGGGTACCTCCCTCGGGCTGGTGCAGACCATCGTCCTCGGCGGGATCCTTTCGACGTTGGCCGCTTCGTGGATTTTTCTGGGCCCGGTCATCCGCCTTCGGGAGCAGCCCACGCCGGTGATGGCATGAGCGGCCGCCTCCTGATCCGCGATGCGTGTCTTGCCGACGGACAAGCGCCGACGCTGCAGGTCGGCATCAGCCTGCTGATCGAGAACGGCAGGATTGCCCGCGTGTCGGTGGACGAACTGGATCCAGGTGATGCCGAGGTGCTCGACGGCGGAGGAGCGACGATCGTGCCCGCGTTCGTCGATGCCCATAGCCACTTGACGATGCCCGGCGGCAGCCATTGGATCGAGCGCGGGTCGGACCCGCCCGACCGATTGCGCGAGGTGGCGCGCCGGAATGCCGCCCGCCTGGCGCAGGCCGGGATCCTGTGGGCCCGCGACGTCGGCTCTCCGGCCGGTGCCGACGGCCGGGCGGTCAGCCTGCAGGTCCGCCAGGAGATGGCGGATCAGGTCGGGGCGCCGTATATCCGGGTGGCGGGAACGTGGATCGCGACCGACGGCTATCTGCCCATGACGGTCCCCGTCAAGGATGGCGACGAGCTCCAGGCGGCGGTGCTCGCCCAGCTCGATTCCGGGACGGACTTCGTCAAGATCATGCTCGATCCGCCGGACCGCTCCGACCGCTGTCCCTTCACGGTCGACGACGTTCGCAAGGCACGCGAGGCGGTGCACGACCGCGGGCGGAAGATCACCGCCCACGCCACCATCCTCGACGGTGCGCGAGTGGGTGCGCAGGCCGGCGTGGACTCGATCGAACACGGCATGGAGCTCGACGATGCGACCGCGGCGACGATGCGCGCCAACAACGTCGCGCTGGTATCGACGCTGTCGGTGCTGGCGAGCTGGGCGACGTTCGAGCGGACCACGCGGATCGGCGCAGCGGGCCGGTGTCCGTATCGCCGCCGGGTCCGATTTCGGCGGCGGCTCGGTGCGCGCCGGTCACCTCGCCTGGGAGGTCGAGCAGCTGGTCCTAGCGGGGCTCGAACCGCACGAGGCCCTGGCGGCGGTGACCTGGCGAGGCGGCGAGCTGCTGGGTATCGACCACGCCGGGAGGATCCGCCAGGGTGACCCGGCCGATCTCGTCCTCGTGCATGGCGATCCGCTCAGCGATCCCCGGGCGCTCTGGCGGGTGTGGGCGGTCTTTCAAGGCGGGGAGCGGATCGCCTAGCTCGGCGGACGGTACGACGCGTCTCACCACGTTCTCAGAGGCGAGCGTCGATAATGACAACACTCTCGGGTTATCGGCGTTGTCTTCTCAGGAGCGTGCGGGTTGCCTCAATTACGGCAGGACTTGATCACAGGGCGATGGGTGGCGGTGGCGACCGAACGTGCCCGGCGCCCGGACTCGTTCACGCAGGCGACCAAGGAATCGGTCGCCGCGAAAGACGTCTGCCCCTTCTGCCCGGGCCATGAGTCAATGACGCCTCCCGAGGTGCTGGCCTATCGCGCGCCCGGCCTGCCGGCGAACGGTGAGGGCTGGTCGATCCGGGTGGTGCCGAATCTCTATGCGGCGTTCCGGCCGGAGCCGGACGGGCAGGAGCATCGCGAGGGCCGCTTCTGGCAGCGCGACGCCATCGGGGCCTGCGAGGTACTGATCAGCAGCCCGGATCACCGGGCGCCCACGCCGAAGCTGCCGCGGCGCCAGGTCGAGGAGATCGTCCAGTCGTATCTCGACCGCTACCAGCACCACGCGCGCAACGGGGCGCTCGAGCATGTCGTGATCCTCTACAACCACGGCCGCCCGGCGGGCGCCTCGCTCGAGCACCCGCATTCGCAGCTGTACGCCATCGGCGTCCAGCCCCCCAGTCTTCGCGATGAGCTGGAGGGCGCCCACCGCTTCCGCGAGGAACAGGGCGCCTGCGTTTTCTGTCGCACGCTCGAGGATGAGCGCCGCGCGGAAACGCGCATCGTCTTCGAGAACGAGGCCTTCGTCGTCTTCGCGCCGTACGCTGCGCGGACGCCATTCGAAACCTGGATCATGCCGCGCCGCCACTCGGCATCATTCGGCGACCTTGACCTGTCAACGGAAAAGCCCGCGTTCGCGGAGGCGCTGCAGCTCACCCTCAAAGCGCTCCACGACGGGCTGAATGATCCGCCGTTCAACTACTTCATCCACAGCGCGCCCTTCAAGGCCGATGCTGCGGACGCCTACCACTGGCACCTGGAGTTAATCCCGAAGCTGAGCACCGCCGCCGGCTTCGAGCTGGGTACCGGGATGTGGATCAACGTCGTCAAGCCCGAAGAGTCCGCGGCCTTCCTGCGGAATCACATCAATTCGATCGTGGAGCAAACCGCATGAAGGCGGTCGTGATGGCCGGTGGCGAGGGGTCGCGGCTGCGGCCGCTGACCAGCGGCATCCCCAAGCCACTGGTGCCGGTCGTCGGCAAGCCGGTGATGGAACACATCCTGCGGCTGCTGCGCAAGCACGGCATCACCGACGTGGTGGTGACGTTGCAATACCTGGGCTCCGCGATCCGCGATTACTTCGGCGACGGCTCAGACTTCGGCGTCGACATCACTTACGTCGTGGAAGACAGCCCGCTGGGAACGGCGGGCAGTGTCAAGAACGCGCAGGAATTCTTGCACGAGCCATTCATCGTCATCAGCGGCGACGCCCTCACCGACATCGACCTGGGCGCCGTGATGCGCTACCACGAGGAGAAGGGCGCCGCGGCGACCATCGTGCTGACTTCGGTTCCGAACCCGCTCGAGTACGGCGTGGTGATCACCAACCCGGACGGGACGATCAAGCGCTTTCTCGAGAAGCCCTCCTGGGGTGAAGTCTTCTCCGACCAGGTGAATACCGGGATCTACGTGATCGAGCCCGAGGTGCTCGACATGATGCCGCCAGCGACAGTGGTCGACTGGAGCGGCGACGTCTTCCCCAAGATGCTGGCCAACGCCATGCCCCTTTACGGTCACCTGGTGCCCGGCTACTGGTGCGACATCGGCAACATCCAGACCTACTACCAGGCGAACTGGGATGCCCTCGAGGGACGTGTCGATGTCGAGATCTCGGGCGAGCGACGCCATGGCAATGTCTGGATCGGCGAGAACGTCGAGATCGGCTACGACGTGAAGATCAACGGCCCGGCCTACATCGGCAACGAGTGCAAGCTCAAGGCCGGCGTCTTCATCAATGGGCCGGTGTGCGTCGGAAACTTCTCGGTCGTCGATGAAAACACGAAGATCAGCAACTCCATCATCTGGACCTACTCGTACCTAGGGGAAAACTCACGATTGCGGCAGGCGATCGTCTGCCGCCACGTCACCATCAAGAACAATTGCCTGCTCGAGGAAGGGGCGGTGATCGGTGACGACGTGGTCGCTGGCGAGGGATCCACGATCGACGCCGGGGTCAAGATCTGGCCCGACAAGGAGATCGAGCCGGGATCGACCGTGCACGAAAGCATCATCTGGGCCGGTCACTACAAGCGCGGGCTCTTCAGCTCCTACGGCATCAACGGCCTGGTCAACATCGAGCTGACCCCCGAATACTGTGCCCGCCTGGGGGCCTCGTTTGCCAACCTGTACCCCAAGGGCTCCGCGATCGGGGCGGCGCGCGACGGTCAGCGGCCCTCCCGCATGATCAAGCGCGCCATGATCGCCGGCATGATGTCGTCGGGCGCCTCGATCATCGATCTCAGCGAGCTACCCATCCCGGTGGTGCAGTTCTACGCGCGCGAGCACCCGGTTGCGGGCGCGGTCCATATCCAGATGTCGCCGCTCGACAGCCGCTCGGCCGATATCCGGCTGTTCGATAGCAACGGCGTCGTCCTCGACAAGAAAGCGGAGCGAAAGCTGGAGAACGTCTTCTTCCGCGAAGACATCCGGCGTGTCCACTTCTACGAGATGGGCGACATCACCTATACCCCGGACGGTGTCGACTCCTACATCGACGGCCTGATCGCGTTGATCGACGTCGAGACCGTGCGCCGCGCCCATCTCAAGGTGTTGATCGACTTCGACCACGGCAGCGCCTCGCTGGTCTTGCCCCGCCTTTTCAAGGAGCTGAACATCGAAGCCATCCCGCTCAACGCCGGCTTCGACGAGACCTACCAGTCGAAGACGAAGGAGGCCTTCGACGAGGCTCGCCGGCAGTCGGCATTGATCACCCGGACGCTCGGCTGCCAGCTCGGCGCCTACATCGACTATGGCTCGGAGCGGATCTACCTGATCGACGAGCAGGGCGGCGTCCTCGACCATCACGAGGCGTTGGGCGTCATCGCGATGCTGGTGCTCAAGGCCAAACCCGGGGTGCTGGTGGCCCCCGCCACCGTGCCCCAGACGATCGGGGCGCTGGTCCGCCAGCTCCCCGCGTCGAACTTCGTGCCGGGCAAGGGCGAGCCGTCGTCCCTGCTGCGGGCCGCCCAGCAGCATCAGGCCAGGCTGGCGTCGGACGGCAGTGGTGGCTATGTGTTCCCCGATCACCTGCTGGGCTTCGACGCGATCTTCACCCTGATCAAGCTGCTGGAGCTGCTGGCGGGGGACGGGAGGGCGGTCTCGGCGATCCGGAAGGAGGTTCCGCAAGCCGCCTACGAGCACCGGGAGGAGTCGGTGCCGTGGGATGCCAAGGGCCGCGTCATGCGAACCATGGTTGAGCTGCACCGTGACGAGCCGGTCGACCTGGCCGACGGCATCAAGGTTTTCGTCGACGGTGGATGGGTGCTGGTGCTGCCGGATCCCGACATGCCCCGCTACCACATCATCGTCAGCATGGAGGATTCTGAGAAGGCGCGGGCGCTCGCCGACCGCTACAGCGCGATGGTCAAGACCGCCGTCGGCGGCGACTTGGGCACTCCGGCGGCCACTCGGTAGGGGACCAGGTGCCGGCCCGATCCCCAGTTCGTGGCAAAGCCGCGCGCCGAGAGCGGCGATTCGTTCGGACGGCCGGGTTCTTCCGCGCATTGCCCCCGCTCGTCGAGACGGCGCTTCCGACCCGCTTGAAGGGGATCCGCCATCGGGCGCGCTCGAGCCAGGCGCAGTGGTTTTATGCCGACCCGCGGCTCCATTTCGAGGCATGGTGGCACGCGAACACCGGCCGGCTCGAGTTGGGGCTTCATCTGGAGGCGGAGCCGGCGATCAACGACCGCATCGCCGCGGGACTGGCGCGGCAGCTGCTGATGATCAAGGCGCGCTTGGGCCAGCAGCTCGACCTCGAGCCCTGGGATCGCGGTTGGGTCCGGCTCTACGAAACCTATGCGGTGGAGGTCTTCGACGCCACCCAGATCAAGCGGACTGCCGCGCGCATCGCGGAGTTGATCGTGGTCATCTGGCCGATGTGCCAGGAACTGCGGAAAGGCGATGCTAAAATCCGGCTTGCCGAGCGGGAGTAGCTCAGTTGGTAGAGCGCGACCTTCCCAAGGTCGATGTCGCGAGTTCGAGTCTCGTCTCCCGCTCCATGTACGCCAGACACCCGCGGTGAACGAGCGCGATCTCGAGCTGAGCGACGGCCGCCGGCTCCATATCTACGACGCTGGCCTCGATGGTGCCGGCGCTCGTCTCACCATCGTCTGGCACCACGGCACGCCGAATCTCGGTGAGCCGCCCGAACCGTTGCTTCCGGCGGCCGTCGAGCGCGGCATCCGATGGGTCTCGTACGACCGGCCCGGATACGGCGGATCGAGTCCGAAGCCCGGCCGCGATGTGGCTTTGGCAGCCCACGACGTTTCCGCGATCGCCGATGCATTGGGCATCGGGCGATTCGCGGTGATCGGACATTCCGGTGGCGGCCCGCACGCCCTGTCGTGCGGCGCGCTCTTGCCACAACGCGTCCTCGGCGCCGTGTCGATCTCCGGACTGGCTCCATACGGCACCCCGAAGCTGGATTGGTTCGCGGGTATGGGACCCGCCGGCACGGCAGAGCTGCGCGCGGCCGCAGCGGGACGCCCAGCGCTCGAAGCCTACCTCGCGGCCACCGAGTTCGACCCCGAATTGTTCACACCGGCAGATCACGCGGCTCTCGCCGGTCCGTGGTCATGGCTGGGAAAGCTCGCCGGGCGAGCCTTGGACGGCGGCGTGGATGGGATGGTCGACGACGACATGGCCTACGTCGGGCCCTGGGGGTTTGAGCCGGGGCAGGTACGCTCGCCAGTTCTGATCGTGCAGGGCGGTGAGGACCGGATCGCGCCGCGATCGCACGGCGAGTGGCTCGCGCGTCAGATTTCCACATCAGAGCTATGGCTGCGTCCGAACGACGGGCACATCTCCGTCCTCAGCTCGGGTGAGGCGGCCGTGGACTGGCT
>VBFX01000021.1 GCA_005889395.1 Chloroflexota bacterium | reverse complement strand
CCTGGAGCGGATCCAGGCGCAGCTTTCCGACATGATGTCGCAGACCAACGACCTGCAGAGCCGGCGCGCCGGCGAGGCCAAGGAGCTGGAGCAGGCCTGGCAGCGGGAGAAGGCCTCCCTCAAAGCGCAGCTCGAGGAGGCGCGCAAGGCGGCCGGCAGCGGCCCGCCGACCAGCCAGGTGCTGGCGCGTTACGAGGCGGAGAAGCGCGCCATGCAGGCGCAGCTGGAGGGCCTCAAGGTGGAGCTGAGCGCCAGCGGCAAGAACAAGGACGCGGCGCCGGCCCTGAGCCAGGCGAAGCGCGACTTCGAGGCCAAGTTCCGGGTTATCTACGACCAGAGCCACGACCTCAACTCGCCGCTCAACGCGATCATCGGCTTCTCCGAGATCCTGCTCGACGAGAAGGCGAACAAGACGACGCCCGAAGAGCGGCGCGAGTTTGTCGCCCACATCAACGAGAGCGGCAAGCGGCTGGTGGAGCACATCCGCGAGCTGATCGAGTTCGCCAAGCAGGAAGCCGGCATCCAGGAGCGGCCGGTGCAGATGATGCCGCCTGTAGGCGTCGGGACCAAAGCGCCGGTGATCCTCGTCGCCGACAATGACCCGGCCGTCAAGGAGCGCATCGAGCCCTTCCTCAGCCACGCGGGCTACGAGGTGGTGATCGCCGCCAGCGCGCAGGAGGCGCTGCGCAAAGCGGTGCAACTCCAGCCGCTCGCCGTGCTGATCGACACCCAGCTCCCGCCCAACGGCGGTAGCGGCCTCGTCTACGACCTGCGCCGCGAGTCGAAGACCAAGGACATCCCGATCGTACTGACCTCCAAGGTCAACAAGGAATCATTGCCGTTCGATATCGGTCAGGCCGACTTCCTGACCAAGCCGATCGACCGCCAGCAGCTGCTTCAGATGATGGTGAAGTTCGACCTGCTGGCCGACGGCAAGAAGGGCAAGAAGACGCCGTCGTCCATCCTGATCGTGGACGACGACCCACAGAACATCCGGCTGGTCAAGGCGATGCTGAAGCCGTTCAACATGGAAATCATGGTTGCCGACGGCGGCAAGGCGGGCCTGGAGCTGGCCCTCAAAAAGAAGCCCGACATGATCATCCTCGACCTGATGATGCCCGACGTCGACGGCTTCGAGGTCGTCTCCAAACTGCGCGAGGACCCGGCGGCAAGCCAGATCCCCATCCTTATCTATACGGCGAAAAACATCAGCAGCGAAGATCGCGAACGTCTGCAGGGCAACATCCAGTCGATCATCCAGAAAGGGGACTTCGGCAAGGACCGCTTCCTCGAGATGATCAACAACCTTCAAACCAGCCAGGCCGCTTAGGACGCGAGGGCTCGCATGACTGCCCTCGACCGCCAGTTCGTCCGGCTCCGCTTCGGCGCGCTCGCCATCCCCTTCGGGCTGCTCCTCTGGCTCAACTCGGCCTCCGTGCCGGTCACCCTCCTGCTCGCCGGATTGCTGGCAGCTTACAACGGGGTGGCGACCCTGGCCATGCAGAAGAAGTCTGTTCCGCGCTTGACCCGGCCGATGGCGGTCTTGCTGCTCGTGCTGGATCACCTGGTTGTCAGCGGCTGGATCCTCTTGTTCGCGACGCCCTCGTCCAGCCTTCCCTACCTTCTCTACGCGCTGGTCGCCGCTGAAGCCGTCTTCCGCTTCGACCTCTGGGGCGGGATCGGGACCAGCCTCTTCTTCACGGTCGGCATCATCCTCTTTGAGACCAGCGATCTCGGCCTGGCCATCTCCGTGAGGGACTCGATCCTGCGCGCGATCCCAACCGTTGCGGTCATCACCGGCCTGGGCGCCGCGGTGCGGGCGATGAATACCGAGATTCGCGGGACGCGGCGCCGGCTCGATCAGACCGAGCAGCTGCGCAACGTGCTGGGCGAGCTGGTCGGCCAGCTCGACGTGTCGCGCATGCTCTATACGGTCATCCGTTGCGGACTCGAAATTCTCCAAATGGATTCGGGGGCGATCGTTCTGCTCGATGAAGAGCGCGGGGTCTTTACGCTTCGTGCCGCCGTTCGTCTCCCGGAAGCAATCGAAGGTACCGCGATCTCGGCCGGTGACGGGATTGTCGGACGGGTGGTTCGGGCGCGGGGCCTGGTGACGCTCGGCGCGCCGCCGCTCTTCGACCTGCCCGTGCTCAACAGCGCCGGCTACTCCTTGGTCTTTGGTACCCCGGTGCTGCTCGAAGGCAAGGTCTCCGGGGTGCTGCATCTGCAGACGCGGGAGAGCGAGCGGCGTCTCACTCGCTGGGAAGAGGACGCGCTGGAGGTCCTCGCGCAGCAATTGGCGGTGGCGCTGCGCAATGTGCGCTTGTTCGAGGAGACCGAGAAGCGTGCCCGCCGCCTGGAGCTGCTCAACCGATCGATCGACCAGATGAACCAGAAGCTGTTCGAGCCGGAGCTGCTCGATATCATGGCCACCGCGCTGACCGGCAACCTCGGGTTCGCGGCCGCCCAGATCTGGCTGCTGGAGCAGAGCGACGGCGCGCTCTGGCGGCGGGCCGGTCATCACACGACGCGCAACGCACCCCCGGTTCCTGGACGGGTGGAGCGCGGCATGGGCGAGGTCGGCCAGGTGGCCGAGCTGCGCGTGCCGATCGTCACCAACGACCCGGCCAACCATCGCCAGCTCTCACTCAATCCCTGGATGTCGGAAGAAGGCATCCGTGCGTTCGCCGGCTTCCCCATGGTGGTCGGTGAGCAGTTGCTGGGCGTGCTCGCCATTTACCACCGCCGCCCGCTGGATCGCAACACCATCGAGCTCCTCACGCTCTTCGCGCAGCACGCCGCGACCGCCATCCAGGAGGCGCACCTCTTCCATCTGGCGACCGAGCAGACGGCGCGACTGGGTGCGGTCAACGCTGAACTGGAACGCGCCAACCAGCACAAGGCGGAGTTCCTGGCGAACATGAGCCACGAGCTGCGGACACCGCTGAACTCGATCCTCGGCTTCTCCCAGTTGCTGCTCGAGGGCGACGGCGGCATCCTGACCCGCGACCAGCGCCAGGACGTGGACATCATTGCCCAGAACGGACAACACCTGCTGGCGCTCATCAACGACCTGCTGGATATCTCCAAGCTCGAGGCGGGAAAAGCGCAGCTGCATCGCGGCGAGGTCGAGGTGGAGCTGCTGATCTCGGAGTGTGTGGAGAGTGTCAGCTCGCTGGCCAAGAACAAGAAGCTCGAACTGAGCGCCACGGTCTCCGCGGATGTCGGCCGCGTCTTTGCGGATGGCCCCAAGCTCAAGCAGGTCCTCGTGAACTTGCTGGGCAACGCCATCAAGTTCACGGAAACGGGTAGCGTGCGCGTCATGGCGGAACGCCAGGGTGCCGAGTTGCGCATCACCGTCCGCGACACCGGCATCGGTGTCCCACCGGAAGACGCCGAGCGGATCTTCGAGAGCTTTCAGCAGGGTCAGAGCGGGATCAGCGGCAAGTACCAGGGCACCGGGTTGGGCCTGGCGATCTCTCGCCGGCTGGTGGAGATGCATGGCGGACGGATCTGGGTGAAGAGCACGCCTGGCCAGGGCAGCACGTTCACCTTCACCATCCCCCAGCGCGCTGTCCCTGAAGTCATCGACCTCACGACCGCGGCCTGACTATCACATCGGTTAGAGAAACCATCGAGCGGCCGCGACCGTTGCATCGCTTGTTAGTCAATGACGCGTTTCCCGCTGCAATTGCTCGTATGTGCCATCGCCTTCTGCGGTATTGGCGGCTGTGGCTCAGCCGTGAACCCCGGCAACCTTGGTCCGCATGAACTGGTCCTTGCCTATTACACCAGCCTCCAGAAGGGCGACACCAGTGCCGCCCGGGCGGACCTCGCTCCATCGTTCGCGGCCCTTCAGGACTCTTCCGTTGACTCCGACTCCAGGAACCTGCAGAGCCTTAACAGCGTGGTCGTTGGAGACGATCAGCCTACGGGCGCGGCCGACAGCGGACGGCAGACTCGCTTTGTGATCGTGTGCCGGCCGACATTGCAATCGTCGTGGCAGATCGTCTCGATTGGCACTGGCCCCTAAGCCTGGTTACCCGAGCAAGCCGGTGATGAGGGCGATGGCGACGAGCACCATCACGCCGGCCGCGGCGAACTGCAGGGGCCGCTCCGGAACCCAGGCGCCAAGGCGATTGCCGAGCGCGACGGCAATCGCGCAGACGGCCCAGAGGGCCAGGGTAGCAGCGACAAAGACGACCACAGGCTGCTGATAGCGGGCCTGGAGCGCCGCCGTCGCCAGTTGCGTGAGATCGCCCCACTCCGCGACGAAGACCACGCTAAAGGCGGTGATGAACGGTCGGCGGTGCCGAGCCTCTTCCTGGTCGACCGCCCGCTCCTCATCGGCCTCGTCTTTGCGGAGATTGCGGCGAATCAGGAGCGCGGCCATGCCGAGGAAGAGGAGCCCTGCCCCGATCCGAATCGGTTCGCGTGGCAGCAGGCTCAACAATGAGCCGGCCGCGACCGCGACGGCGCTCTGGATGACAAAAGCGGCGGCCGCGCCGAGGAAGACGGGCAGGGGCCGATGGCGGGTCGCCAGCAGGAGGGCGGCCAGCGCCGTCTTGTCGGGAAGCTCGAGCAGGAAGATGACGGTGAAGACGGTGAACCCGAGACCCAGCGCGTGCGTCACTGGGGAGGAAGTCTAAGCGCGGACCGCGTCTTCGTTTAGTGGAGCCAGAGCGGGAAGGAGAGGACGAAAACGAGAAGACCGAGGGCGAGAGTGCGCATGCTCATCCTGCCAGCGCCATCGGCTCTTGCCCGGCGGGGTAGTTGACCTTGGCACTGAAGCGATAGCCGACACCGCGCTTGGTCTGGATGTAAGTTGGCTTGCTGGGATTCGACTCGATCTTGCTGCGCAGCCGCGAGATGTGGACGCGCAGCCCTTCCTCGTAGGCTTCCTCGTCGCCTGCCCAGGCCTTGGCCAGCAGCGTTTCGTTGGTGACGACCCGCCCGGCATTCCGGACGAGGAGGAAGAGCAGCTTGGACTCGGTGGGCGTAAGGGTCACCTGCTGCCCCTTCACGCGCGCCCAGTGCTGCACGAAGTTGATCTGGAGCTCCTGGTCAATGACGACCTCGGGCTGCTCGACGCCGGCGGATTCACCGTAACGGCGTAGTACCCGCTGCACGCGGGCGACCAGCTCTTCCTTTTCGAAGGGCTTGACGATGTAGTCCTCGGCGTACATCTGCAGGCCTTCGACTTTGCTCTCGATGGCCGCGACGGCGCTGAGGATGACGATGGGGACGTCGAGATGGCTCTTGATGCGGCGGCAGAGTTCGAAGCCATCCATTTCCGGCATCATCAGGTCAACGACGACCAGGTGGGGGATGCCCTCATGCAGTTTGCGCAAGGCCTCGGGGCCACTGCCGGCGGTCATGACCTCGTAGCCCGCGTGCTCGAGGATCCGCTTGAGGATCTCGCGCGCCATGGCATCGTCGTCGACGATCAGAATCCGGTAGCGGTTGACGATGTTTAACCCCTCTCTTCCGGCCGCCATCGCTCGTCGCGCTGCGGACCGGCCGCCATGGATTTGGACCTGCGGTTGCTGGCTCAGGTCCGACTGGAGAGCCGGCAAAGATATATGGCCCTCGTCATTCATTTCCTTACGATTCCTCTTTACGATGTGATGACTCTTGTCGCGTCAGGGTCACATCACCCGCGGCGTGGCTTGGACTTGGTCCCACCATAGAGAGGCAGGATTACGGCGCTTGTTACAGGCTCGTGGCTGTTAAAATCGCCTCGCCCTCGCCCGGGTGGTGGAATTGGTAGACACGCAGCTTTGAGGGGGCTGTGAGCGCAAGCTTGTAAGGGTTCAACTCCCTTCCCGGGCAGAGCCTCCACCAGCGTGAGCCTCAGCACCCTGTATCTGCGCCTGCGGTATCCGCGGCACACTTTCGGGCCCGGCTTTGCGGGCCCCTGGCGGCTGCGCATTCGGGGCCGCGGCCGGGTGACCTTCGGTCATGACGTCCTGGTCCGCAACGCCTCCGGCCGCACCGCACTGCTCACCTTTGGCCGGGACGCGCGCATTGACATTGGCGACCGCGTGGAGATCGACGGCGCCGGCCTGATGTCGGCCAGCGCCATCGTGGTGGGCGACGACGCCATCCTCGGTCCCTGCCTGCTGGTGGATACGGACTTTCACGCGGTTGGGCGGGAGCGTCGCCGGGACGGCGAACCCGTCACGCGACGCCCGATCCGCATCGGGCGCAACGCCTGGATCCAGGGCAAATCCACCGTCCTCAAGGGCGTGTCGGTGGGGGAGGGAGCGGTGGTCCGCTGGGGCACGCTGGTTGCCGGCGACGTCGCGGCAGGCGCGGTCGTGATGGGAAACCCGGCGGTGGTGGTGACGCAGCCCTAAGGGTTGACGACCGCGCCGGCGATGTTGCAGTAGGTGTTTCTGACCTGGTTGCCCAGCACGATCAAGGTCACCAGGATGACGCACACCACGAGGACCATGATCAAGGAGTATTCGATCAGGGCCTGGCCGTTCTCACGGTCGTGCCAGCCCAGTCGGATCCGGATCCGCGTCGCGAGCAGCGTGATCAGTGGTGTGATGTCCATGGCGATTGGTGGCCGTAGCCCGAGTATGAGCCTTACAACGCGGCGACCCCACGCTGTCAGACGGGTCGTGGCGCGATCGTGTCTATTTCGTCATGGTCCGCGTCAGGCGCGTTGCCGGCGCACCCCGAGCTCGAGGCCGCGCTAGCGGGCGCTCGAGCGCTGGACCAGGTAGGTGACGACCGCCAGGTACTCCTCAGAATCGGCGGACCCGACCCAGCGGGTTTCGTCGATGGTCCGCCCGAAGAGGGCGAAGAGCTCGCTCAGGGTTAGCTTCTCGGACATCTTGATACCTAGCCAGTACTTAACTTAACAGAGATACTATCACAAGAGTCGGGCGCGCGGCCAGTGTCAGCGGGCGTTGTTCCGCTGTACCAGGTAAAGGACGACGGCCAGGTATTCTTGCGAATCCGCCGAAGCAACCCAGCGCGTGTCCTCCGCGTGGCGGCCGAAGAAACGAGCCGCTGCGCGGTAACCTTTCACGCTGCGTGAAAAAATCGCCACAGATCGGCCGCAGTCTGTCGACAGCTGGACGGGTCGAACTCGACGCCCCTGGGTAGAATTTCTGGCGCATGCTCTTCTGGAACCTGACCTACTTCCTCTACGTGGCCCTGCCCATCATGGTGCTGGGCTTGATCGCGAGCAGCTGGGTCAAGCGCACCTACCAGCGCTATTCCCAGGTTCGCAACGCCAGCGGCCTGGCCGGGGTCGACGTGGCCCGGCGCATCCTCGCGGGGGCCGGCCTGAGCGATGTCACGGTCCAGGTGATCGATGGCGAGCTGACTGATAACTACGACCAGCGCAACAAGACCCTGAACCTCTCGCGGGCGGTCGCCAGCGGCACATCGGTTGCCGCGGAGGCAGTGGTCGCCCACGAAATCGGCCATGCCCTTCAGGATCACCAGGGCTTCTTCGCGATGCGGATTCGGTCCGGCCTGATACCGGCCGCCAACCTGGGGTCGCAGGCTGGCCCCCTGATTGTGATCGCCGGTCTCTTGCTGTCCATCTTTACGGGCAGCGGCTTCGGCTTCTACGTTGCCCTCGCCGGATTGTTCCTCTTCGCGGCCGTCGTCCTCTTCCAGCTCGTGACGACCCCGGTCGAGCTCGACGCGAGCCGCCGGGCGTTGCGCCTGCTCGCCGAAAACGGCGTCATCGTTCCGCAGGAGCAGGAGGGTGCGCGACGGATGCTGCGCGCCGCCGCCTTCACCTACTGGGTCGCGCTCTTCGGCGCCGCGCTGACGCTACTGTATTACGCCTCGCTGGTGTTCGGAAACCGCCGTAGCGACTGAGCCCGCGGCCTTCGCCACCGCCGACCCCGCGGAGGTTCTCACCCGCTTAACCGCAGCCGGCGAGGCCCCCTATCGTGCCGACCAGGCGCGGCAATGGTTCTGGCAACGGCTGGCGGCGTCGTTCGAGGCGATGCGAACCTTGCCGCCGTCGGCGCGACGCCGTCTCGCCGAGGCCTTCGCGTTCAGCACCGTCGCGCCGCAGTTGAAGCGCGCGGCGGATCGCGGTCAGACCGTCAAGTACCTGTTCAAGCTGGCCGACGCGAAAACCATCGAGACGGTGGTCATGCACTACGAGGCAACCCCCCGTTCGCGGGCGCGGACCACGATCTGCGTCAGCTCGCAGGTGGGATGCCCAATCGGATGTAGTTTCTGCGCGACCGGCCAGTCCGGCTTCGATCGAAACCTCAGCGAAGCGGAGATCGTCGACCAGTTCCTCGCGGCGAGCCGCGACCTGGGGGAGATGCAGCGCTCGCTGACGAACGTCGTCTTCATGGGAATGGGGGAGCCACTCAACAATTACGCCGCCGTCGTCGGGGCGATCCGGCGCTGGGCCCGCCCTGACACGCTCAGCTTCAGCCCGCGCCGGGTCACCGTGTCGACCATCGGGTTGGTGCCCTTCATCGAGCGGCTCAGTGCCGAGGGATTGCCGGTCAACCTGGCGATCTCCCTGCACGCGCCCGACGATGCCCTGCGCAGCAGCATGATCCCGGTCAACCGCAAGTACCCGATCGCCGCGATCGTCGGCGCCGCGAGGGCTCACGCGGAACGAACCGGCCGGCGCACGAGCTACGAATACGTCTTGCTGCAGGGCGTCAACGACAGTCCCGAGCAGGCCCAACGCCTGGCCACCGTCGTGGGTCGCCATCTCAGCCACATCAACCTGATCCCGATGAACCCGATCGATGGCAGCTCGCTGGCACCGCCATCGAAGTCGCGCGCCCAGGCTTTCCAGTCCATTCTGCAGACCGCCGGCATCTCGACCACCATCCGCGCTACACGCGGACTCGACATCGATGCCGCCTGCGGCCAGCTGCGCGCCCGCCAGCTGCAGACGGCGACCTCGCCGGCCTGATGCCCCTTCGCGGCATCTTCTTCGACGCCGGCAACACCCTCGTCGTCGAGGAGCCGGGGAAACATCTCTGGGAGATGGCGATCACACCGATCCCGGATGCGCTCGCGGTGTTGGCCGCGCTCAAGCCGCACTACCGGCTGGGTGTCATCTCCAATACCGTCGGCTCGGGTGACGCCGAACTCGTGGAGGCTCTGGAAAAAGCGGGGATCCGCCCCTTCATCGATGCGCTGGTCACGTCGCGGGACTTCGGCGTGGCGAAGCCGGATCCCGCGATCTACGCCGAGGGCGCCCGCCGGCTCGGTGTCCCCCTGGATGCGACCTTGATGGTCGGCGATCGGTTAGACACCGATGTCGCCGGGGCACTGCGAGCCGGCATCCCGGCGGTTTGGCTACGGCACGCAGGGGCGACTCCGATCCCGGGGATCGCGCCCACCCATGTCATCGACCGCCTGGCCGAATTACCCGCATGGTTGGACGCGACCTATCGGCCGAAGGGAACGGCCTGACGCCGCCGATATACTCAAAGAGTCTGATGAAGCGCATTCTGGCGAGCTTGCTGACGATGGTGGCCCTCGCCGCCTGCGCCTCGCCACTGGCCAAGGCGGAAACCCCGGAACAGGCGCTCGGCGCGGCGGCGCAGCGCGCCAGCCAGCTGCACTCGGCGAAGTTCGACCTCACGGGCCACGTCAAGATGACATTCCCGCCGCAGCTGGGCGCGATGTTCGGTCAGAGCGGCACCAGCGCGGGCTCGCTGGCCCTCGACATGACCGGTAACGGCGAGGCGCAGTTCCCCGACCGCTACCACGCGACGATCAATGCCAAGCTGGCCGGCCTCTCGGTGGCAACCGAGGTGGTCGTCGCCAACGGCAAGGCGTACGTGAAGAACCCGATGACGGGCAAGTGGGAAAGCTCCGCGCAGGGCGGACTGACCGGGCAACTCAGCCAGCCTGACCCGCTCTCCTATGAGCAGCTCTTGCGGAACGTGAAGACCATCAATCCTCAGAGCGATACCACCCTGCAGAACACCCCGGTACATCACTACCAGCTCATTCCTGACAAGGACAAGTTGATCGCCAGCTTCGATAAGGCCGCGGTCAAGAACCCGCAGGCGAAGGCCGCCATCGAGCAGGTCCTCAACAGCGGCACCATGACGGTCGACGTCTGGTTCGGCAAGGATGACCACCTGGTCCGCCGCGTCACGACGGACGCCGACTACACGGTCGACCTCGGCCAGCTGATGGGGGCGCTCGGCGCGCCGAGTAGCTCGAGCAGCCGAGTGCCGGCCGGATCGACCATCCATGCCACGGCGCACATCGAGATCGACTACCACGACTTCGACACGCCGGTGACCATCAGCATCCCAACCCTCGGCTAGTGCTGGTCGCCCCGTCGCTGCTGTCGGCCGACTTCAGCCGGCTGGGGGAGGAGGTCGCGGCCCTCGAACAGGCGGGTGCCGATTGGGTGCACTTCGACGTCATGGACGGGCACTTCGTGCCGCCGATCACCATCGGGCCGCGCACCGTGGAGCACTGCCGGCGCTATGCCAAGATTCCCTTCGACGTCCACCTCATGATCGAGAACCCGGAGCGCACCATCGAGGCCTTTCGCGACGCGGGCGCGACGACGCTCTCGGTCCACGTCGAGGCGACGCGGCATATCCACCGCGTGCTCGAGAGTATCCGCAAGTCCGGCCTGCGGGCCGGTGTGTGCCTCAACCCCGGGAGTCCGCTGGCGTTGGTCGAACCGGTCCTCAAGAACGCCGACCTGCTGGTCGTGATGTGCGTCAACCCCGGCTGGGGCGGCCAGAAGTTCATCGATGGGAGCCTGGAGCGGATCAAGGCCGCGCGCGCCCTGCGTGACCGGCTCAACGCCAGGCTCGAGATCGAGGTGGACGGCGGCGTCAACGCCGAGACCGGGCCGCAGTCGGTTGCCAACGGTGCCACCGTGCTTGTGGCGGGAAGCTTCGTCTTCACTCACCCACAGGGGAAGAAGGCCGCGATCCAGGAATTGCGCTGAGGCGAACGCTACTCGCTGGTGGGCATGTGCAGGTACATCGACTGGATGCCGACCCGTCCCGGACCGGTGAAGCGGTTCCAGATCATGTTGCCGCCGCCGCCGAAGATTCCGGTTTTCAGCCCGAACATCTGCACGTCCATGCGGACGCTTTCATCGCGGTAGACCCAGCCGCCTGGTTCGATGTCGATCTGCTCGTTCTGGGCCAATTCCTTCTGGAAAACGTTGCCGTAGCCGTGCAGCCAGAGGACACCTTCCTGGTGGCTCGCGCTGAAGCGATCGACGAAGAATCCCGTCGAGCCTAAGAGCATGTTGCTCACACCCTTGACGCGGTTGAAGGTGTAATCAAGATTTCCAGTCGCCGCCAGGAACTGGTGCTCCCGAACGAGTACGGCAGTACCAGGCATCAGGTGGAGAGGAAAGAGATGGCCCGCGCCATCACGCGAGAACGCGATCTCACCCGGACCCTGGGCCTCGGTGAGAAAGATGGGCATGCCGGCGACCATCCGCTTGAAGGCGCCTTTCATGGCGCGAATGCCGATATTGAGCGCAGGATCCTTCCAGAGCACGACGTGGTGCTCGAAGTACACCGGCACCGTCCCGTCGAGCCAGGTATGGAGCACCGGGACGAGCTCGCCGTCGATGCGGTATTTGATGCCGGGTGCCTGGCCATCCTCGAGCGTCGTCGGGAGGAGCTGTGGCGGTTTTTGCATTGTGGAATCACTGCAACTCAGTCGTCCGTCAAATCCGGCGACTGCCGGCGATGCGTTGGGGTCTAGGCCGACTTGGCCTGGGTGCGGAGGCAACGCGTGCAGACGAGAGCCGTCTGGGTGCGGCCGTCGATCGTGACCCGGGCTTTGTGCAAATTGGGCATGAAGCGGCGCTTCGTGTGCACCTTCGAGTGGCTCACGTTGTGCCCGTATTGGGGCCCTTTTCCGCAGATCGCGCAGCGTTGTGCCATGGTCTTGGTTTTCTTCGGCGCCTCCCCGAGCATCGCGTATGATTGAGGCGAAATCAGCGTCACATAGTAGCACACGATGGACTCAAAGACGAAGGCCCACCCGTCACGCGCCGGGAAGCCGCCGAGGACGCTGATCCAGGCCAGAGACCTCGGGCGGATCGAGGTGTCGCGCCATGTCGTCGCCACCGTCGCCGGGCACGCAGCGGCCGGCTGCTACGGCGTCGTCGCCATGGCTGCCCGTGGCTTGCGAGATGGTTTGGCCGAGCGCCTGCATCGCGACAAACTGCATCGCGGGGTCGAGGTCGAGGTGCGCGAGGATGGGATAGCCGTCTCGCTGTTCGTCATCGTCGAGTACGGCACACGGGTCTCGGAGGTGGCCAACAACCTTTCGAACGCGGTCCGCTATTCGGTGGAGCGGACCCTCGGTCTCCCGGTCGTGGAAGTCAACGTCAACGTCCAGGGGATCCACGTCAGCGGGAGTGGCGGCAGCTGAAATCCCGAGCCTGACCGGCGCTGCGACCATGCCCATCACCGAATGCGACGGACGTCTGTTCAAAGAGGCCCTGCTCGGCTCGCTCGCCTGGCTGACGGTCAACCGCGACGAGGTCGATTCCCTCAACGTCTTTCCGGTTCCGGATGGCGATACCGGCACCAACATGCTCCTCACCTTGCAGTCAGCGGTCGAAGACATCCGCGACGTCGACGATGCCGACCTTTCGCGGACCGCCCGGCGGGCGTCGCATGGCGCGCTCATGGGCGCGCGCGGAAACTCGGGGGTCATCCTTTCGCAAATTCTGCGCGGCTTCTGCGTCGGCATCGGCACCAAGCCGGCCGTTGACGCGCGCGGGCTGGCCAATGCGTTTCGCGCGGGAGCGGACGTTGCCTACCGGGCAGTGATCAAGCCGACCGAGGGCACCATGCTCACCGTGGCCCGAGAAGCCGCTGCGGGCGCTGAGGCGGAGGCGGCGAAAAGCACGAACCTGACCGACGTCGTTCGCGCCGCCTGCACTGCCGCCGCCGCCGCCGTAGAGCGGACGCCCGACCAGCTACCCATCCTCAAACAGGCGGGCGTGATCGATGCCGGGGGATTCGGGCTCCAGTTGATCCTGGAAGGGTTCCTCAAGCGAATGAGTGGTCAGGCCCTGCAGAGCTTCGAGCGCCCTTCGACCCAGCGCGCGCGGCCGAAAGCGGTGGAGGCGCCGGCCGCGGGGTGGGGCTATTGCACCGAGTTCATCATCAACGGCGACGGGCTCGCCGTGGATGACGTGCGAACCGAAATCCAGCGGCACGGCGAATCGGCGCTGGTCGTCGGTGACGAATCGGCGATCAAAGTCCACGTCCACACCCAGGAGCCGGCGGTCGTCATCAGTTATGCGAGCGGTGTCGGACGGCTCAGCCGGCTCAAGGTCGACGACATGTCGTCGCAGCACCACCGGCTCCAGGGCGAGAGCATCCGCCGGCCGGCCAGCACCAAGCACCTGGCACTCGTCGCGGTGGCGAGCGGCGACGGCTTCCGCCGCATCCTCGAGAGCCTGGGGGTTGACTCCGTCGTGGGGGGCGGCCAGACGGTCAATCCCTCAACCGAGGACATCCTGGCAGCGGTCGAGTCGGTGCCTTCGAACGATGTCCTGCTGCTGCCCAACAACGGCAACGTGGTCATGACCGCACAACAGGTGGCGGAGCTGAGCCGCAAGCGCGTCCGGGTGGTGCCGTCTCGCAGCCTGCCGCAGGGCATCGCGGCCCTTTTCGCTTTCGACTTCAGCGCCGACCTGGAGGCCAACGCCAGTGCGATGTCCCACGCGCTGAGCCAGGTCCAGACAATCGAGGTGACGCGTGCGGTGCGGGCGAGCGAGGTGGACGGCCTGAAGATCGCCGAAAACGATGTCATCGGCTTGCTCAACGATCGGATCGTGGTCGCCGGTGAAACGCCGGACAAGGTCGTCAAGGATGTCCTCACGCGGATCGACGCCGCCAGGGTAGGGACCGTGACGATCTACGCGGGCGTCGACGCGCCGGAGGCCGAGCGGGAGGCGCTCGTCACCTCTGTGGCCAAACAGTTCCCCAGGGCGTCGGTTGAGCTTCAATCGGGCGAGCAGGCGCTCTATCCCTATATCGTGGCTGTCGAGTGAAGCTACGCGTGCCGGGCGCCAGCCTTTACTACGAGGTTCGCGGATCGGGTCCGGTGCTGCTGATGATGCCAGGCGGCCGGCCGAGTCGTCCCGGGCGCACGGAGGCTTTGAGAGCCATGCCCGGGAGTTCGGTCAAGCTGCGCGAGGTCCTCCAGGACTAGAGCAGCAGCTGCACGACGTTCGCCACCACGGCGGCGGCGCTAAGCCAGCCGGCGACCAGGTAGGCCTGCCAGACCCGGGGCTTGCGCCGGTGCAGCAGCATCAGAACGGCAAGCAGCACAGCAAGGGCGGTTCCTTTGACCGCGTAGGCGACGAGTTCGCCTCGGCTGGCCATGATCGGGGCCATGAGGCGGTTGAGCTCCTCGTGCTCGAGGGCGAGCCCCAGGTGGGTGGTGAGGGAGTCGAGTACCTGGAAGCCGATCAACCCACCGAGGATGAGGGCCTGGCTCAGCTGGGAGTTCACGGATGGGCGCGCTGGCACCAAGATGGACGCGACCGGGGTGAAGGCGGCGCGCAGACGTGAGCTCAGCGCGACTTGTCCTGGGAGCGACATCGCAGCTATAGATGTACCAAGCTTTGGTGCGCGCAACCTAACGAAACGCGCCCGTTGCCCGGCCGTGATCGGCGCGAAGTGCTGGCTATACTCCAGTGGTGGTCCGGATCGTCACGGATTCCACCGCGGACCTGACCCAGGAGCAACAGCAGGCCGCCGGCATCACGGTAGTGCCGCTCAACGTCCATTTCGGCGACCGGGTCTTCCGTGACCACGTGGATCTGACCACGGACGAGTTCTTCAGCCGCCTTAGAGCTTCCGCCCAGCTACCTCGCACATCGCAGCCGGCCGTAGGTGTGTTCGAAGAGGCCTATCGCGCCCTCCGCCGGAATGGCGACGAGATCGTATCGGTCCACCTCTCCAGCAAAGTCTCGGGGACCTATAACTCGGCCCTGATGGCCGCCAAAGCCGTCGATGAGAAGGCGATCGAGGTCGTCGATTCCCTCAGCACCTCGATGGCGCTCGGCTTCATGGCGCTCGAAGGGGCGAAGCTGGCGCGCGCTGGAAAGGATCGTGCCACCATCACCGAGCGCCTGCGCGCGCTCGTACCGAAGGCGCGCGTCATCTGCGTGGTGGATACCCTGACCTACCTCGAGCGCGGCGGCCGGATCGGAAAAGCTCGTGCGCTGCTGGGATCCCTACTGAATGTGAAGCCGATTCTCCAACTGAAAGACGGCGAGGTCGTGCCCGTCGGACGGGCGCGCGGGCGGCCGCAGGCGCTGGGCAAGCTGGTGGAGTTGCTCGAACGGGACGGCCACGTCAGCCAGCTGGCCGTCATGCACGGCGCCGCGCCGGCCGATGCGGAGCAGCTCCGCGAGCGGGTAGCCGCGAGTTATCCCGGCCTGGACATCCTGCTCACCGAGATCGGTGCCGTGCTCGGGACGCACACCGGCCCCGGCGTGATCGGCTTCACCTACCTGGTCGCGTGAGTCCTCCGCGGCTACGCGTGGTGCGGGGTCCGTCCCTGGACGATCGCGTCGCGGTCCTTGCCGGCGTCAGCGATAAAACCGAGGCCAAGCTGGCACGACTCGGCATCGCCTCCATCCGCGACCTCTTGTTGTTTTTCCCGCGTCGCTACGAGGATTTCTCCAGCATCACGCCGATCGCCTTCGTCCGTCCGGGGGTGAAGACAACAGTTCGCGGCCGGATCTACGACATAGGCGCCCGCCAAACCAAGTACAAGCGGATGGGACTGACGGAAGCGGTCCTCGGCGACGATTCCGGAACGACGTTGCGCGTCGTGTGGTTCAACCAGCCATGGGTGGCCAAGAGCCTGCAGAAAGGCGATGAAATCTTTGTTGCCGGTGAGGCCGACCTGAACGGTGGGTTGGTGATGAAGAACCCCGATCACGAAAAGGTGTCGCTTCGCCCGCAACACGCGGCGCGCCTGGTCCCGATTTACCCGGAGACCGAGGGGCTGACCTCGAAATGGCTCCGAGCGAAGATCCAGTCGCTTCTCCAATATGCCGACGAGCTCGAAGAATTCCTACCGTCGGAGCTGCTGACACGGCGCGGATTTCTCGCGCGCGCGGCCGCCGTGCGGCAGGTGCATTTTCCCGAATCGACCCAGTCGCTCGAGCGCGCCCGGGAGCGCCTCGCCTTCGAGGAGATGTTCGTCCCGCGCGCGGCTTCGTCAAAGCCTTGCCCTTCCAGCTCACCAACGCGCAGCGGCTCGCCGCCTGGCGGATCCTGCAGGACATCGCCCGCCCCCAGCCGATGAACCGGCTGCTCGAGGGCGACGTCGGATCGGGGAAAACCGTGGTCGCGGCGATGACCATGCATCACGTCGCGCGTGCCGGCTTTCAGTCCGTGCTGCTTGCCCCGACCGAGGTTCTCGCGCGCCAGCACGCCGATGTCATCCAATCACTGCTCGGACCGTTCCAAATCGATGTAGGGCTGCTGGTGGGCAGCACGCCGGCCGCGGCACGAAAACCGATGCTCGCATCGCTGGCTGCGGGAGCCCTCCCGGTCCTCATCGGGACGCATGCGCTCATCGAGGAAGGCGTCCAGTTCAAGAACCTCGCG
This sequence comes from Chloroflexota bacterium, assembly GCA_005889395.1. GTDB lineage: Bacteria > Chloroflexota > Dormibacteria > CF-121 > CF-121 > CF-13. Next base: position 46 of record VBFX01000021.1, on the reverse strand, counting down.
CTGACCGTCGTCGACGAGCAGCACCGTTTCGGTGTTGGTCAGCGCC
>VBFX01000325.1 GCA_005889395.1 Chloroflexota bacterium | reverse complement strand
ATGCTGGCCGGCGTGCCCATGCCGTAGGGCAGCCAGTAGCGGCCGCTCCCATCCTGCAGCTGGAACGGCATCCGACTCGCCAGCGTCGAGCGGTCGGGGAGGGCCCTCGCCAGGTAGCGCTGCAGGGCGCCGTAGGTCGGGTCCAGCGGCTGCAGGATGTACTGGCCGCTGCTGCTGGTGCCGCTGCGCAGCAGGTTGGAGGTATCGATCGCCACCCGATGGATGTCCGTGTCCTTGAGCTGCCCGGCGACGCCGGCGAGTTGCTGCATGTCGCCCGGACGCAGGTTCGTCCGGACGTTATCCTGCAGCGCGGACAGCAACGACAGCATGCGCGGGATCGCGTTCAGCGAGAAGACGCGTTGCCGGACCGCCAGCATGACCAGCTGCTGGCGGCGGGAGCGGTCGAAGTCCGAGGTCGTTTCCCGCGAGCGCGCGTACTGCAGCGCCCGCTCGCCGTCGAACTGCTGCCAGCCGGCATTGATGTGGATGTGCATCATGCCGTTCGACTCGCCCGCCGGGAAATAGGGATCGTCCAACGCCACCGGGACCTCGACCCGGACGCCCCCCAGCGCGTCGACGACCTCGCGAAACGCCTTGAAGTCCACGCCGACCCAGTAATCGACGGGCTGCCCGATCACCTGCGATACCGTGGCCGCCGCCAGGTCGCCGCCGCCCGTGTCCGTCTTCCATTCACTGCGGACGTTGGGGTAGTTCTTGTGATCGCTCCCGATGGCGTAGGCACTATTGAGTTTGCCCATAATGGACCCGTTCCGGGGGAGCGCCGGAATCTTGACCCACAGGTCGCGTGGCAACGAAATCATCATCGCCTCGCGGGTCGCGGGACGGATGGACACGACCATGATGGAGTCGGTTAGATACGGTCCGTCGTGGCCCGGTCCGCCGTAGCCGAGCAGCAGGATGTTGATGCGTTCGTCGTGCTTGATCTTCCAGCCGAGGGAACCGGGCTGCTCACTCTTCGCCTGAACCAGCGCGATGAGGTCTTGTGGCTGGGCACGTGGCGAGACGGCGTGAATCGCCGACCAGGCACGAAAGACCGCGACGCCAAAGACCAGGAGAGCGAGGCCGGCGATCGCGACCACTGCGGTGCGACCGTACTGCCGCACACGTTCGGGGCCGAGCGCGGCGGATGCGCGCCGCCGGCGCGGTTGCCTTACCAAAGTGCGGAGAAAGTCTAGCGAATCGGGTCGATGGGAGGTGCGTCCATCCGTAAGATGTTGAGGATGCAGGCGAGGCCCGCCGGTCGTGTCAGGCAAGGGCCACTGCTCATCCCCGGGCGTGTCCTGCTGCTCTTCTCCGGTCTTCTGGCGCTGGCGCTCAGCGTTTTCAATCTCTTCCACGAGTTGCACGCCGCGGAGGTCGATCGTAACTACACCATCGTCGCTCTGGCTATCGGCGTGGTCTGGCTGGCATCGATCATCCTGGCGTTCCGCGGACAGCCGGTCGGGGTCTTATTGACCGGCGCGCTGGCCTTCAGCGACCTGGGGGCCATCGCCACGGCGCACTTCACGTCAACCGCGGGGGCGATCGGCAGCTACGTGCTGCAAGAAGGGCTTCCCGTCGCCGCGGCACTCATCGGCCTGGTGGTCGCCTGCGTGCTGACGGTCATGGCCGCGATCGTCTGCTGGGGCCACGCCAGCGGCTCCTCGCGCCGGCGCGAGACGCTACCCCTCTTGATCGTCGCCGCGATCGGAACCCTGCTGGCGGTACTCGACGCAACCGACAACGTGCACCTCGCGGGGCAGGCGTTGCCAGGGTTTGGCACGACCGCGGCCGAGGACGGCGCCTTTACCGCCGCCATTATCGCGGCGCTCTGGCTGGTGGGCGGCTTGTGGATCGCGCGCGTCCGCCGCACGGGCGCCCTACTGATCGCGCTCGCCACGTTCATGATTTGCTACTCCTTCGTGATCCTGCACGTCAGGGGTGGGACGCCCTTGACCGTGATTGCGACCAAGAGCGGGCTGATCTGGGCGGTCATCGCCGCTGCCGTCGCGATCCTCGCCGCCGCCTCGCTGGTGGTGACGCTGGGACTCCTCGTTATCCCGATCGTTCGGCGGACGGGCTAGTCCGGGACTCGGCTCCCGTCAGGACCGTAGCGGTAGAAGCCGCGGCCGCTCTTTCGCCCGAAGTGGCCGGCATCGACCAGCTGGCGGAGCAAGGGCGGCGCGGCGAAT
>VBFX01000324.1 GCA_005889395.1 Chloroflexota bacterium | reverse complement strand
TTGGCACCCGTTGCGGCCGGCCGAGGTCGTCCCAGGCGAGGTCACGCCCGGCCTGCATGGCAACGTCGATGCCGGCGCACGCAACCACGACCTGGTGCGTCAGTTGCGGCAGCGCGGCCGCGGCCTGGTCAGCGATCGGCTTCATCGCGACCGGCCGCCCGCGACGCACCGCGCCGTCCGCGGTGATCAGAACGCGGGCGTCGGCGTCGGCCAGCCGCTGGCGGATCGCTTCCGCGCCGAAGCCCGAGAAAAGGGGAACGGCAACCGCGCCGAGCTTGGTGCACGCTAGCAGGGCGACCGCGTTCTCGATCACGAGCGGCAGATAGAGGCCGACCGCCACGCCACGTTCGACACCGATCGCGCGGAGCCCGGCCGCCGTCTGCTCGACCGCGTTCTCCAGCTGCGCGTAGGTCAGCTGCCGGACTGTCCCCGCCTCCGTCTCGCCGATCAGCGCGACGCTGTCGGGATCCGACCGGCGATGGCGGAGCAAGGCCGAGTCGTACGCATTGAGGAGACCGCCAGGAAACCAGCGGGTAAAGGGAAGGCCCGACGAGGTATCCATCACCGCGTGGTACGGCGCCGACCAAACGATGCCCAGCTCCTTGATCAATGCGTCCCAGAACCAGTCGGGGTCACGCGCCGCCCTCTCGCACAGTTGCGGGTAGGTCGCGCACTGATGCTCGCGCATGAAACGCCAGAGCCGGCTTCTCTGCATCTGTTCGCTGCTCGGTGACCACGCTGGAGCGACCGGGCTCATCCGGTTTTCATGCTATCGCCCGTCCAGAACCCATCCGGATCGGCGTGACGGATATAGGCCAGTTCATCGGCCGTGGGAATCGCCGTGGCGGGCGTGTGGTCCTCGATCGTGACGGGAAAGCCGGTCGCCTCGCGCACCTGCTGCGGGGTCACCCCGGGATGCAGGCTGGCAGCTCGGACGCGGCGGGTGGAGAGGTCGAAGACGCCCAGCGTGGTGATCAGGGTGGCGGGGCCGCCCCGGCGCCGTCCCGGGAAGTGCCCCGGAGAGGTGACGTAGTCAACCCGCTCGCGAAAGCGGCGCGGCTCGTGCTCCATGATCAAGACCGTGCGCCCGGCCAGCGATGCGATGTCGCCCGCGCCGCCGCTCCCGGGAAGGCGCGTCAGCGCGCCGCTGCTGCTGGTCCGTGTGGTGTTGAGGTTGCCCAACGGATCGACCTCAGCCCCGCCGATGAAGCCCACATCGACGCGGCCCTGTTGCAGCAGGCTCATGACGTCCACCAGGCCGAGGCAGGCGACGGCACCCACGATGTTGGGCGGATCTCCCATCGTGTAGATGAAGGCCTCGGCGGGCCGGTCGCGGATGACGCCGTTCTCGAAGAGCCCGATCGCATCCGGCGCGTGCGTTGCCTTGGCCAGCCCGAAGCCGAGCAGGGGTAAGCGCATACCGACGAAGACAACCTCGTGATCACGGATCTCGCGGGCGGCCGCCACGACCATCAGCTCGCGCCGGGTATAGCGCGAGGTCATGGCGCGAAATTCGCCTCCGCCGCAGGCCGTCGATCGCTTACGCGCAGGCGCGCCAGCGCGGCCTCACCCAGGTGCTGTAAGTACGCCGGCCGGTCGGGGAGATCGAGGACCCACTCGCGTAACCACGATTGCAGGCCCTCGAGGGTGCGTGACGTTCGGTGGTAAGCGAGAAACGGCTCGAAGTCGCGCCGCCAGTACCCCTGCACCGAGGAGGGGAGGGCGCCACCCGGCTCCTCAACAACCGCACTTACGAGAAAACCCGGGATCATGGTGCGGTTGGGATCGCTGCGGATCACCGCTTCCGGAACGACCTCCTCGCAGATGACGATCGTGCGTCGCGCGGCGTAGGCGGCTTCGACGGTGAGGCCGAGGTTCCCCCACAGGTGGGCATTGCCCTGCGCGTCGGCGCGCTGGACGTGGATGATGGCGACGTCCGGTCGTAAGGCGCCGACCGCCAGCAGATCGGGGCCGCCAAAGGGATCGCCGATCGGACGGATGCGCGGATGGCCTCGCACGATATCGCCGCCGATCCCGGTGAAGGTCGGCAGGTAGGGGAGACCCATGGCCGCCGCCTTGAGGGCCAATCCGACGCTGAAGTTGGAGTGGTCTTCCATGACGATGCGCCGCGGCTGGCCCTGTTCGTAGGCACGGCGAAATCCGTATCCGGATCCGCCGGCGACGTTTCCCACCCAGGCCGCGATCAGCTGCTGGCGGATGATCTCGTGCACCGCCGCGAACGGGATACCGGACTCCAGCGCCAGCCCGAGGGCGATGGCGTCGCCGTCGTGCACTTGCTCGGCGATCGCCTCGCGCAGCGAGCGCTTCAATTTCACGGGGACCGACGGCGATTCGGGTGCCGGCACCGTCGGTAATGCTACATGCGGGGAAGCCTTGAATCTGCGCAAAAACGTAGTACGCTAATTCCATGCAGCCCCTCCGCGGCGAGATCATCGATGGCACCCAGCGGTTCAAAAAGAACCGGCCGCTGGACCCCGGCCGGGCGGCGCGCCTCTCGCTGGTTCCGGGCCTCGGTCACTGGTACGCCGGCGCACCCGTCAAGGGCCTGGCGTTCTTCGCCGCCATCGTCGGCCCACTCGTGCTCGGCACGGAACTCGACCTGACGGTGGTGGGCGCGGCGCTCGGGATTCCGCTCGACCTGGGAGGAATCGGGCTCTGGGCCTTTTGCGCCTACGATGCCTATCGCACCGCAAAAAACCGGATGCGACCGGCCGCCTGATTCGACGGCGCGCAACGAGTTCCGCAACCTGACGCAAGGTCGGCCGCAACCTTCGCCTCCTAATGTCGCTGGTGTGGCGAGGGAGAGAAGGGTCCTCTTGATCGACGACGATCCGGATCTCGCCGACCTCTATCTGATGCAGCTTCGCCGCGATGGCATCCCTCTCGAGCACACGCGTACCGGCCAGGAGGCGGACACCTTCGTTCGCACTCGTGTCCCGGCACTCATCCTGGTCGATCTCAGGTTGCCGGACATCGATGGCCGAGAATTGATCGAGCGGTGGGCCGATGATTCCGTCGCCGGGGCGATTCCGATCTGGATTCTGAGCAACACCACGCCGGAAGACAACCTCTGGTGGCACACCGCAGCCAACGTTCAGCGCTACTTTCTGAAGTCGAAGGTCGTCCTGGCGCGGCTGAGCCTCGAGATCCGAGCGACTCTTGGCCTGCCATACGGCGATCGGATCAATCACCGCATCGCCGGCTGATTTCGTCCGCCTGCCGATAATGAGGTCGATGGAAGGGCCGGCCCCACCGCCACAGGCGGCGGACCGGTTGCGCTGGCTCGACCTC
>VBFX01000323.1 GCA_005889395.1 Chloroflexota bacterium | reverse complement strand
TTTCGTTCCGCTGCAGACTCTGGCCAATGGTGGCGTCGTCAGATTGACGTCGTTTTGCAACAAACAGGAGTACGAGGCGCCGGCCTGGCTGACCTGGAGCGTCTTGCTCGAGGGCGCGTTCGTCAGGCCGTTGACCCCCTCCCAACCCCCGTAGAGGCTGTCGAAGCTGCGGTTCTCCTGGTAGATCACCACGATGTGGTTGATCTTGCCGAGCTGCGATTGGTCACGATCGGACTCCGATCCGGCCGCCGGTAAGGCCGTGAGCGCCAGCACCGAGACCAGCGCCGCGGGCACGACAATTCGCACGCGTGGGTTCATCAGCTTCCCTCCTCCCCAGATGGGGATGCCCGATGACGTGTTAGCAGCTTCGTTTTACGGCACTCCGTGGAAGAAATCAAGAAGGTTCGGTTAAAGCTTCTTCGTCTATCGAACCGCCGTTCGGTGCGGCTATACCGAATAGACTTCGACGTCGCCGCGCTGGATTCTGATCTGGAGCGCTGGCAGCGCCGGAAGCCGGTGACCAGATTGGTTGCTCGGCTGCCCGTCAGTGTGGAAGGTGGCGCCGTGGCAAGGGCATTCGAACCGGTCGCGGAACTTGCTGTAGTTGAGGATGCAGCCCATGTGCGTACAGACAGCGGAGAGCGCCAAGACCTGCGATCCTCGCCGGATCAGGAAGCCTTCGATTCCACCGGATCGGAATGCCACCGGCGTGCTCTCCGGAAGAGCGGCCACCGCCATGACCGACTGCCAGCTGCCGTGTTCGACCAGCGCCATCCCGGCGCCGCGCGCCGGCGGTTGTTCCAGCCGGTGGATCCCCAGCGCGGCTGCTACCCCTGCCGCGATCCCGGCGGCGCCCGTCAGCAGCAATGTGCGCCGACTTGGGCGGGCCGCCTGCGCCGGCGGCGGTGACACTTGGCCGACCCATTCCTTGATCAACCGCTGCATGCGCTCTAGGAACTCTTTCGACGGGAGGCCCACCCCTGGCCTCGCGGCCCGCAGCATGGCGGCCGTTTGCCGTGCACGGAGCGCGTCCTCGTCCGGCAGCGGCACGCGCTCGGGCTTTCGGTCCTGGAGCAGGTATTCGACTTGCCGGTGGAGCGACTCGGGATCGTCGTTCACGACACCCTCCCCCGTTCGCGGCCGGCGCGATTGAGGGCCCGGAACTGCAACACTTTAACGTTCGTTTCGCTGAGGCCGAGCTCCCGCGCTGTCTCTCGTACCGAATAGCCACGCAGGAAGCGAAGTTCCAGCACCCTCCGATAATTTTCCGGAAGCGCGGCGAGCAGCGAGTCCACGCGCTGTACCGCCTCGGCATTCTCCTGTGGGGCGGGCGGGCGGGTAACGTCCTCGTCCAGCTCACCAGCGTGATCCGCGTAGTACTCGCGCCAGTGGTCCACCAGGGTGGTCTGTGCCACGCGATAGAGCCAGCTGCGAAGTTGGGGGAGCGAAACGTCGCTGCGCATGGCCTTGGTCGCTTTCATGAACACCTGGGATGTCAGATCCTCGGCATCCGGACGGTTGCCAACTCGGGTGTAGACATACTGGTAGATGGCCGTCACATGCGTTTGATAGGCCCAAGTCAGGTGGTCTCGGCTGTCCAAGTCGGCCGCCTGATGCAGCGGCACGACCCTTCGCGGCGAAGCAAACGAAGCGACATCGGTCGACTCGTCATCGTGCATTCGCTTCCTTACTCCTCATACGGGAACGAGTTGCTCCTACTGCCGTCGTCGCCCGCCCATGCGCCTGCTGGTCGCGCTCCGCTGCCTTGCTCGCCAGCAAGCTGACGGCCCAGACGAACAGAATGCGCCCGGCCGCCTGCGTCCAGAGGTAGTGGTCGAAGAGAAGCAGGGGAGCCAGCACGGCCACGGCGACCAGCGGGCCGGCCCGCTGCTGCGGCTCCGCCCGCCGTGCCCACGCCGCAAACAGGAGGCTGCCGATGATCGATATCAACGCCAGCACCCCCACGGGTCCAAGCTCGGCCAGCACGATGACGAACACGTTGTGCGCGGGCTCGCTGCCCGCTGACGCAGCGCCAATAAGGTGCTGCTGGGCGACCACGAGATTCCCCGCACCCACCGGGATGCCCCGACTGATCACCTGCGACGCCACCAGGTTGTAGAAGGCGCGGGTCTCGATCGAGTTCTGTTCGATGAGCGACCCAAGACTGGAGATTCGGAGGAGCGCAAAGAACACGAGGGCCGAAGCCGCCACGGTCACACCACGTCGAGCGCGAGCGCTCGGCATCGTCCGCCACCTACCCGGCGTGAGGAGCAGCATGGTCACCCCGCCAAGCAGGATCGCCAGCCACGCTGCCCTCGAGAAGGCGAGGAGCAGGGCGGCGAAACCCATTGCCAGGGCTACCATGCCGAGTCGGCGCCTCCGCGGATCCATGTGGACCGCGAGCACCGCGAGGCTGAGCGCGAGGAAACCGCCCTGGATGTTTGGATGCGGGAAGCTTCCGTAGCTGCGCAGCCAGCGACCGACGACCGGGAGGATCACACCGACGACCGCGACGGCAACGCCGACCCGTAGCCATCGATGCGGGAAGACCGCCATCAGCTCGCTGGCCGCTAGAAAGAACACGACCAGAACCGCGAGCTCGGCGGTGATACCGAGCGCCAGTCGCCGGTCGTATGCGGAGACGATGCTGGCACCGGCCGCCACCGCCAGGAGGGCGAGCGCGAGGAGGACGAAGCCCGTTCCTCGGGGCATGCCGGGCCGCGGCCGTGATCGCCAGCGCCACGCAAGCCACCCGGCGCACGTCAGCCCGACCAGCGCATCCGTGACGGTGAGCGCGATGCTGCGGTAGGGGTATGGGACTCCGTCGCCGCGGGCAACGTAGATGTGCCAGAAACGACCAAGGCCGAGAGAGAGCGGGATGCCACACAGCGCCAGCCAGCCGAGCCGGGCACCGAAATTCCCCATCTCTCGCCTCGCTAATCGCGAGCCAGACTGGGGATAGAGGGCGACGCAAAGCGGGCGACCCGCTGCCCGGCGATTATTGGCCGATACGCCAGGCGCCAATAGGTCGCGAACACGAATGCCAGCGCGAGGATCGCAAAGGCAAGCGGCAGGCTGCCCCAGAGGATGCCCGCGGCGTCAGGGGCCGCGAAACGGAGCGCCTCAGCCGGAACTGGTGGAGCCGCTGGATTTTCCCACACCTCGATTCCCCCGGGCAGCATTCCCCGTGATTCAAAGCCCGCCTCGGCGAGGTAGGGGTCATAGTCCGGCTCGCGGCTAAAGGCCCATCGGATTGAATAGAAATCGGCGCGAGCCAAGACGCGGCGCAGCACGCGACCAGAAGGGTCCCACCAGAGCGCGGCATCGAGGTTGCCGATGCCGCTGCCGGTAAGCTCGGGCAGGCGTCGGGCTGAGAAGTAGGAGCCGTCGATGGTGGTGGCCCGCGTCTGGTAGGCCACCGCCGTCGAATCATTCCCGAAGCCGAACGTCTGATATCGCCATTGGGTGCGTCCGGCGTTCAAGTACTCGACGATCGGCCGGACATCCCGGCTCGCGACCGACGAGCTCAATGACATAACGGCGTTGGCACCGGAGTAGGCGAACAGGACAAATAGGGCCGCAATCCCGAGGGCGCGGCTGAGCGCGAACCGGACCGACACGAGATGGTTGACGGCGACACCGGCGAGTGGCAGGAGCGCGACGGCCGCCCACAGCGCGAACCGATCGTAGGTAAGCCATTGCCACTGCGACCCGAAGAGTAACGCCGGGATCGCGGTGGTGCCGCCGAGCCCGATCACGCCAAGGAATCCGGCGAGGACGGCGACCGCGACCGTGCGCCGGTCGACGCGTCGCCACAGCCCGAAGACGGCCAGCGCCGGGACCACGCCGTACTCACCCCACACGAACAGGGACTGCGCGCTGGCATCAACCAGGAAGTTCGTCCGACTGTTGTGCCGGATGATCGCCTGGGGCAAGCCAGCCCCCGCCCACAACCAGAAGGGCGCGATGACGACGACACCCGCGATGAGGCAGGTGGCCACGGCGATGACGGCGCGCCGAAGTCGTAGACCGCGTGTTTCGCGGTCGTCGCCGACGAGCAGCACCGTCGACAGGCTCGCCAGCAGTGCCGGGGGCATGAACAATAGCGGCGTGGCGTGGTGGGCGGCGAACGCCATCCCGGCAAGCCCGGCGATCAGGCCGAGCGCGAAACCGCCGCCTCGCTCGACGAAGCGGGTGCACTCGAAAACCAGGAACAGCGTGATCGTCAGGGACACGGCCGTCGGCAGCTGGCCATACGCGTATCCAGCGAGCGCCACCCCGGGAAGGAACACCGCAACGACCGCGGCCGCGCTCGCCGCCGCCGGGGAAACGAAAATCCTCGCGAATCGCCAGACAGCCACCGGGAGGGCAATGAGCGTCGCCAGGAGCAGGATGGCGAAGGCGCCATCGTAGCCGAAGGGAATGCTGAGCAGCGCCAGCAGCTGGTGGACGAGTGGCGGGTAGGAGCTGACCGAG
>VBFX01000020.1 GCA_005889395.1 Chloroflexota bacterium | reverse complement strand
GCGACGGCTGAGGTCGCGAGCGCGGCGCCGGTGAAAATCGCCGTCGCGAATAACGCGGTCGCGGTGCCCCGAGCTTCGGGGACGACGTCCGTCGCCCACGTCTGGAAGGTCGACTGCATGAAGGCGTACGCGCCACCTGCGAGAAGACTGGCCGCGAGGATGGTGACGACACTCTGGGTCGCGCCGGCAATCGCGTAGCCGATCAGCAGCATGGTCGCGCCACCCGCCAGAATAAGCGCGGCCGGCGTACGCCGTGCCACATAACCAAACGCGCGGGTGCAGACGAGCACGCATACGCCGTAGCTGGCGACGACGACCCCGGCGATGGCCGGACTCTGACCATTGGCCTCGAGCGCCGGGGCAAGGTACGTGACGAACCCGAACATCACGGCGCCGTTGATCACGGACAGCGCCAGCACGAGAACGTCCCAGCCGTGGCGCACCACAGTGGCCACCTGCTTGAGGGGATTCTGGCTCGACCGCGCGAGCAGCGACTCCGGCATCCCCCGAAGGCCGATCGCGACTGCCAGCGCGATGGCACCGGGAATCAGGAAGAAGAAACGCCAGCCGAACGCGTGCGCGGTGAGCCCAGCGCCGAGGGTGCCCACCGTCGTCCCCAGCGCAACGAAGACCAGCACGTTCGCGATGGCCTGCTGCCGGACTTTGAAGGGGAAGCGATCCGCCAGGTAGACCAACGTGGTCGGAAAGACGCCGCAGGCGATGCCGCCCGTAACGAAGCGAGCGACGAGCAGGGCCGTGAGGTTGGGCGACAGCGCGGAGAGCGCATCGGCGAGGGCCGTCCCAACCAGCGCGACACGGATCACGCGCACTCTTCCGAATCGATCAGCCAGCACACCGTAGAGGGTGGGCATCAGACCGTAGGCGAGGTAGTAGAGACTCGCCACCCCGGAGACCGCAACGAGCGAGACGTGGAAGCTCGCCGCCATCGGAATGAGCAGCGGTGCCACCGCGAAGCGATCGGTCATGGTGGCGAACGGGCCGAGATACAGAAGTCGCGGTACGTCCCGCCCCGCCGCCGCCAACGGTTCTCCCTCAGCCCGCCGCTTCTCGCACGCCGACTTCGTCGAGGTGCAGCAACAGGTCACGCGGGTCCTCGTAGACTCGGTAGGCACCCGCCTGCTGCAACTCCTCCCGTCCGTAGCCGCCCGAAAGCAAACCAACCCCCAGCGAGCGCGCCCGTTGCGCCGCCAGGAGGTCCCATACGCTATCGCCGAAAACGATGGAGCTGGTGATGGCGACGCCGAGCCGGTCGGCCGCCGCGAGGAACAAGTCAGGATCCGGCTTCGCATGCGCGACGTCGTCGCGCGTAATGATGACCTTCGGCTTGACGCCGAGCAACTCGATCGATGGTCCGGCGGTCCGCATGTTGCCGCTCGTCGCAATCGCCCAGGGCACGTTCTGCCGGTTGAGCCGCGCGAGCAAGTCGCGGGAACCGGGCAACGGGCGCACCTCCCCCAATCGCCGGACGAAGGCCTCCGCATGGCGGGCGCGTAGCGCGCTCGCTTCCTCGGCACTCAGCTGCTTGCCAGTCTCCCGAAGCAGGGCATTGACGAACAGGCCGCCGCTCATCCCGATGCGCCGGTGGATCCGCCACACGGACAGTTCCATGCCGGCCTCTCCAAGGACTTCGTGCCAGGCGAGGACGTGTTGATAAACGCTGTCGACCAGCGTGCCGTCGAGATCGAAGAGCAGTGCCGGGGGGCCTTCCGCCACGGACCAAGTGTGGCACGGTAGAGCTCGACCGCGACTCGAGGAACGCAGCTCCCTCCCGCTGGTTAGCGGACGGGCACTTCCTCCCCATCCTGAGACCAGCGCGTGTGGAAGGAGCCCTCCCGGTCGATCCGCTTGTAGGAGTGGGCGCCGAAGTAGTCGCGTAATCCCTGCACCAGGTTCGCAGGAAGGCGGTCACGCCGGTAGGCGTCGTAGTAGGCGAGCGACGAGGAGAAGGCGGGCACCGGGATGCCGCGGTCGACCGCCACGCTGAGCACGCGCCGCCAGGCATCCTGGGCCGATGCCATCGCATCGCGGAAGTAGGGTGCCAGCAGCAGGTTCTTCAAGCCGGGCGACTCCGCGTAGGCATCCGTGATGCGATTGAGGAAACGGGCGCGAATGATGCACCCGCCGCGCCAGATACGGGCGATCGCGCCCAGCTTCAGGTCCCAGCCGTACTCGTTGGAGGCGGCCTGCATCTGCTCGAATCCCTGCGCGTAAGCCACCATCTTCGAGGCGTAGAGCGCGCTGCGCACGTCGTCGACCAGCGACCCGGGCGCCGGAGCACGCAGGGTGCCGTTGGGCCCGGCGAGCGTCCGGGAGGCGACCTGGCGATCCGCCTTGAGCGCGGACAGGAATCGCGCGAACACCGCCTCGGTGATGGCGGTCACCGGGATGCCCAGGTCGAGCGCCGACTGCGAGGCCCACTTGCCCGTGCCTTTCTGCGCCGCCTCGTCGAGGATGACGTCGACGAGTGGCCGGCCGGTGACGCGATCGCGCTTGGCCAGGACCTCGGACGTGATCTGGATCAGGTAGGACTCGAGGTCGCCCTTGTTCCACTCGGCAAAGATGCGCGAGAGATCTTCGGCGCCCAGCTCGAGCGCGTGGCTGAGAAGGTCGTAGGCCTCGGCAATCAGCTGGATGTCGGCGTACTCGATGCCGTTGTGGACCATCTTCACGTAGTGGCCGGCACCTCCGGGACCGATGTGGGTGCAGCATGGTTCGCCGTCCACATGGGCGCTAATTTTCGTGAGCATCGGCTCGACCTGCTGATAGGCCTCAGGCGCGCCGCCGGGCATGATGCTCGGCCCGTTCAGGGCGCCTTCCTCGCCGCCGGAGACGCCGGTCCCGATAAAGCGAAGGCCGCGTGCCTCCAGCGCCGTGCCGCGCCGCACCGTGTCGAGGAAGTAGGAGTTGCCGCCGTCGATGAGGATGTCGCCGGCGTCGAGGTGCGGGGCGAGATGCTCGATGGTCTCGTCGACCGGCGCACCCGCCTTGACCATCATGAGGATCCGGCGTGGCTTCTCCAATTGGGAGACCAGTTCCTGCGGCGTGTGCGCCGGCGTGAAGGCGCCTTCCGTGCCGTACTGCTTCATGAATTCGTCGACCCGCGACGTGGTGCGGTTGTACACGGAAACGCCGAAGTTCTTGTGGGCGAGGTTGCGGGCAAGGTTCATCCCCATCGTCGCCAGGCCAACGACGGCGATCACGCTCATCGTCACGTGCCGCTCGCGCGCCGGAGACTGATGCCGAGCATTACCACGACGATGACCGGGATGAGCCACCATGCCAGCAGGTGGTTGGCGTTGAGGATTGCGCTCAGGGCCAGGCCGATAAAGACCGCTACCGCCATTGTCCAGTCGTCGCCCACGATGAAGTGATACAGGAATCGCGCGGCGGCGACGATCCAGGAAAAGGGAGGGGGCATCGACTATGCCGCCGGGCGCAGGCCCAGGACCCGGTTCCGCTCCAGGGTGATGTAGAAGAGAGCGGTCGCCGCGTAGAGAACTAGTAACCCGGGGATCGAGGCGTCACCACCGGGCCACTCGACCCCCAGACCCTCGAGCGCCCAGAAGGTGCCGAAGGTGCTGAGCAGGACACCGACGATCAGCTGAAGCAAGCTCCGTGGAATCCGTCGAACGCTGCGGTGAAGGAGAAGCCCGATCCCACCGACGATGATGATCGCTCCCACGCCGCCAATCACCGCACCACCCAACTGGTTCGCGCCCGCGCCGAAGCTGACAACGATGATGGCCACCTCGAGACCCTCGAGAACGACCCCCTTGAAAGCAAGAAACCAGGCGGTCCAGTCCATATCGGGGCGGCTCCAGAGCTCGCCATCACCGAGAGGGTCGCTGCCGCCGATCCCGGCGAGCCCGCGGGCGGCGACTCGCATGATGCCCTTGCGAAACCATTGCAGGCCGAAGACGAGCAGCAACGCGCCGATCACCAAACGAAGCGGACCGACCGGAACAACACTGAGCGCGGCACCGAGAATAACCACGATCACCGCCAGCACACCGAATCCGGAGGCCGCGCCAATGATGGTGGAGCGCCACCCGCGAGTTGCCCCAACGCCGACCACGATCGTTACCATCTCGATCGCTTCAACGGCCGAGGCGAGGAACGTCGTGATCAGGACTGCCCAAAGGCCCGTCATGTTTTGACTCTACCGGTTTGGGGCCGGTCCGTCACGCTACTTTTGAGTGAGTCCCCCACCTCCTCCGACTGGTGTACCAATAGAGGATGGGCGCCAGCGGCACCGACATCGCCAGCACGGAGACGCCGGCCCCATCGCGGCGACCGACACTCTCGGTTACGGCGCCGGCCGACCCGGGATTCGCTGCCCTGCGGCGCGCCGCACGCGCGGCGATCGTCATTCCGCCGGTCCTCGCCTTCGACACGCTCGTCCTCCACGGCGGACAGAATGTCATCTTCGCCGTCTTCGGATGTTTTGCGCTGCTCGTCATGTCCGACTTCGGCGGTCAGCGTCCAGCGCGCGCGCTCGCCTATCTGGCAGCCACGCTCGTGGGCGCGCTGCTGGTCGCGATCGGCACCCTGGCATCGGCCTCCGCCGGCCTCGCGGCCGCCGCGATGTTCGTCGTCGGTTTGGCGATCGCGTTCAGCCGCGTCTTCGGCGGCTATCTGGCGGCGGCGCAGACCGGCATGCTCCTCTCCTTCGTGATCGCGGTCTCCATCCCGGCGTCCGCCTCCGCGATTCCTGCCCGCGTGGGCGGGTGGATGATGGCCGGTCTCATCTCGACGCTGGCCGACGTCTTTCTCTGGCCACGCTTCGAACGCGTCAGGTTGCGCAAGCAAACGGCGAAGGCCTGCCTGGCCGTGGCCAACCTGGTCGAAGCGATGCGCGCAAACGACCCTGCGCTACCGCGGCTGATCGAGACGGCGCGGCAGGCCGAGCGGGCCACCCGAGATGCGTACACCGCGACGGCGAAACGTCCGGCCGGCCCCACCCGGCGCGACCGCGCCTTCGTCCAGCTGCTCACCGAGTTGCAGCGCACCGTCGACATCATCGAACGGCCCTTTCATCACCCGCGCGTTTCGATGCGGCCTTGCATCGCAGAAGGTGATCACCTCGCTGCCGTGACCGTGTCCGCACTCCGTGGGAGCGCCGATGTGCTCACCGGCGGGACGCCGCCTGACCTGCGTGCGGTTGACGAGGCGCGCGATGCCCACCGAGCCGCGCTCGACCGATGGGCCGCCGAGCAGTTGCGGGCCGGCCGGCCGGTCGACGAGGTTCTCGATGGCCTCGATGTCGATCACACCCTGCGCGTCGTGGGTTACATCGCGATCGCCCTCGGCACCAATGCCGTGATCGCCGTCGGTCGGCATCCCGATGATGCGGTAAGCCTGCCGGTGACAGCGCCGCGCCTCGAAGGCGTCCGTGGGACCGCCATCCGCGTCGTGCGAACCGTCCGCACCCACCTCGAACCGACGTCGACCGTCATGCAAAACGGCCTGCGGGTCGCGGTTGGCCTGGCGCTCGCGGTGCTGGTGGCTCGCATGCTGGGACTCTCGCATGCCTTCTGGGTCGTGCTCGGCACGCTCCAGGTTCTGCGGTCCACCGCTCTCGGTACCGGGCGCACCACGGTGGAGGCGTTGATCGGCAACGTGATCGGCGTGGTGATCGGCGGCGTGTTCGCGATCCTCGCCGGCAACCATCCGCTCGTGATGTGGGCGGCACTCCCCATCGCGATCTTTGTGGCGGCCTACGCCGCGACCGCGGTGGGCTTTGCGGCGAGCCAGGCCGCCTTCACCATCAACCTGATCGTCATCTTCAATTTGATCTCACCGGCAGGCTGGCGGGTGGGGCTGGTTCGCATCGAGGATCTCGCGGTCGGGGCGGCGATCAGCGTCGTGGTCGGGCTGCTCCTCTGGCCACATGGGGCCCGGCGCGAGTTCGCCCGCAGCGTCGCGGGTTTTTACCATGCGGCCTTCGCCTACGTCGATCGGTCGTTCGACCGGGTCCTCGGCTTCCCGGCGCCGGCCGGTCCCGACCCGGCTCGCCGCTCGGTGATCCAGGCCGCCGAGCGCGCCGGCGAGGCGTTCGATGCCTTCCTCAATGAACGGTCCGCCCCCTCACTCGACCCGCAGACGGCCGGCTTCCTGCTCGCCGCGGGCAACCACGCGATCCTGGCCGGGGACCTGCTCGACGTCATTGCCACGCGGCTGGGGTACCAGGCGAACGGTTGCCCCGAGGGGGCGCGTTCGGCGCGCGCGCAGGTGCGCATCCTGCTCAACGGATTTTCTCGCCTGGCTGATCGGCTCGCTCTTGAAAAAGAGAACGGCGATATCGAGCCCGTCTCACAGCGGGCCCTCCGCGCCGCCGCGCTCGACTGCTTGCGCCGCTGGCGGAACGATGACAGCGCCGGGCGCGGCGCGCTGGCGGTCGTGATGGCCGGCGAGTGGGCCCAGAACCTGGCGCGGCTGGAAGACGACCTCAAAGAGCCGGTGGCGCAGGCCGTGCATGCGGCGCGGACGCCATGGTGGCGCTAAGGCCTCTTACCCTCCCCCGCTTGCTGGGGAGGGCAGGGTGGGGGCTACGTGCCGGCGGATCGGCTCGGAGACCGCAATCGGATCGCTGGCTGGAAAGGTCTCCATCAAGGCCTCGTCCAGCGCGTCGTACCAGTCTCCGCCGTCGTCGCTCGCGTCAGTTGCGGGGTTCGGGGGCAATCTTGTCGAGCTCAGCAAGGTCGGCCGGGGCGAGTTCCAACGCCGCGGCGCCGAGGTTTTCCTCGAGGTGCGCCACCCTCGACGTTCCCGGAATCGGGAGCATCACCGGCGAGTGCGCCAGCAACCAGGCGAGCGCGACCTGACTCGGCTTGGCATTGTTCCGGCGCGCGATCTGGGCGACAGCACCATCGGCAAGCGTTCCACCTTCGACCGGGCGCCACGGCAGGAACGCGATTTGCTCCAGTGAGCAGAAGTCGAGGACGGGCTCCGACGTGCGTTCAAAAACGCTGTAGCGGTTCTGGACCGAGACGATCGGCGTGAACTTTTGCGCCCGCTCCACCTGCTCAACGGTCACGTTCGACAGGCCGATGTGCCGGATCTTGCCCTCGGCTTTGAGTTCCACCAGCGCGCCGACCGATTCCTCGAACGGGACCTTCGGATCGGGGCGGTGAAACTGATAGACATCGATTTGTTCGACGCGGAGGCGCTTCAGGCTGCCCTCACAGGCGGCGCGTAGGTGCTCCGGGCGCCCATCGGGTTCCCACTCGCCGGGCCCAGGACGAAGGAGCCCACCTTTGGTGGCAATCACGAGATCCTCGGGATAAGGATGCAACGTCTCCGCGATCAATCGCTCGCTCACCTCGGGACCGTAAGAATCGGCGGTGTCGATGAAGTTGATCCCGAGCGCCACCGCCCGCCGCAACACACGCTTGCATTCCTCCCGGTCGGCCGGTTCACCCCAGATCCCTTCCCCGGTGATGCGCATGGCGCCGAACCCAAAGCGATTGACCGGGAGGTCACCGCCGATATCGATGGTTCCCGCGAGTGCGGCCGTGATTGTGCCCGTCCGATCTGCCATGACGTCCTCCTTGCTACTGGCCGGCTATTCCCTACTCTAGGCGCAGGTCCGGGTACGATGCCACGATGAAGCTCGGTCTCAACCTGCCCTACGAAGGGAGCCTCGCCTTCCCCGAAGCGGTCGAGCTGGCTCAACGCGCAGAGGCGCTCGGCTTCGAATCGGTGTGGATGCCCGAGGCGTATGGGACGGATGCCGTCTCCATCCTCGGCGCCCTGGCCGCCCGCACGCAGCGCATCCGGCTCGGCACCGGGATCGTCAATGTGTTCAGCCGGACGCCCGCCCTCCTCGCGCAAACGGCGGCCACGCTCGATTTGATCTCCGGCGGCCGATTCATCCTCGGGCTCGGGACGAGTGGCCACCAGGTGGTGAGCGGCTGGCACGGGATGGCGTTCGACCAACCCCTGCTCCGCATGCGAGAAACGATCGCCATTGTCCGCCAGGTTCTTCGGCGCGATCGCCTGATCTTCGAGGGTGAGGTCTTCCATCTCGACAAGGGTCTCAAGCTCCTGGCCCGGCCGGTGCGCGAGACGGTGCCGATCTACCTTGCGACGCTCACCCCAGGCGGACTGCGCCTGACCGGTGAGCTCGCCGACGGATGGATCCCCACGCTCTTCAGTCCGGGCCACGTGGATCTCTTCCGTCCCGATCTCGAGGCGGGCGCCAAGATCTCCGGCCGCTCCCTCGATTCGCTCGCCATCACCCCGCACGTACCGGTCAGCATTGATGATGACCGTGCTCGCGCGCGCGAGGCGCTCAAGCCCTGGGTGGCGCTCTACGTCGGCGGCATGGGGTCGCGAACGAAAAATTTTTACAACGACCTCGTCAGCCGCTACGGCTTCGCCGAGGATGCGCGTACGCTGCAGGACCTCTACCTCGGCGGCAAGCAGCTCGACGCGATCCGCCGCGTGCCCGATGCGCTGGTCGACGCCATCAGCATTGCCGGGCCGCCGGCCTATGTTCGCGAACGGCTCGCGGTCTGGGCCTCCGCCGGGGTGACGACGTTGCTCGCGAGCGTCCATGGCAAGACGCAGCCCGAGCGGCTGCGCACGCTCGAGATGCTGGCGGCAGCCGCCGGCGCGGTCGACTAGCATCAACACAGGACTGGCAGCAAATCACGAGAGAGGTGACCAGATATGCCTGTACGTACCGCGGAAGCCGTGTGGCAACGCTCGCTGCAAGACGGATCGGGGACGATGCGGCTGGGAAGCGGCGCCTTCGAGGGATCGTATTCGTTCAAGAGCCGGATGGAGGATGGCCCCGGCACGAATCCTGAAGAGCTGATCGGCGCGGCGCAGGCTGGCTGCTTCTCGATGGCGTTCGCCAATGGCCTCTCGCAGGCCGGCCACAAGCCGCAGGAAATTCGAACCATGGCCAGCGTGCACTTCGACAAGACCGAGCAGGGATGGGGCATCACCCGCATCGATCTCGCGACAGAGGGCAACGTCCCGGGCGTCGACGAGGGCACCTTCAAGCGCCTCGCCGAGGAGGCAAAGAAGACCTGTCCCGTCTCCAAGGCCCTGGCGGCCACGCCCATCACCCTTCAAGCCAAGCTCAAGAGCGGCGTCACCGCCTAGCGGGTACCGATGAGGGCGATGCAGCTTCGCGCGGCGAAGGAACCCCTTCGCCTCGTGGAGCTGCCCGTTCCGGCGCCGGGTCCCGCCGAAGTCCTCATCCGTGTCTCGGTCTGTGCGGTTTGCCGCACGGATCTCCACATCGTGAACGGTGAGTTGAGCGAGCCCAAGCTCCCGCTCGTGATCGGCCACATGATCGTCGGCCGGGTCGAGGCGGCCGGCGAGGGCGCGCAGCGGTTTGCGGCTGGTGATCGCATCGGCGTCCCCTGGCTTGGCTCCGTCGACGAGACCTGCCGCTTCTGCCGCCGAGGTCTCGAGAACCTTTGCGTCAACGCGCGCTTCACCGGCTATCACCGCGACGGCGGCTATGCCGAGTTTTGCGTCTCCGACGAACGCTTCTGTTTTGCGCTGCCCGACGGCTATGACGATCTACATCATCGCGCAGGTCGCCCACTACCAGGGCCGGCGCGTCTTCGCCTTCACCTCGCCCGGCGATACCAAAAAGCAGCAGTTCGCGCGAAGCCTGGGCGCCGAGTGGGCGGGCGACTCGACGATGGCACCGCCGGAGCCGCTCGATGCCGCGCTGATCTTTGCGCCCGTTGGCGCCCTGGTGCCGGCCGCGCTCAAGGCACTGGACCCGGGCGGGATTGTCGTGTGTGCCGGCATCCACATGAGCGACATTCCGTCGTTTTCGTATGACCTCCTTTGGAAGGAGCGGCAAATCCGCTCGGTCGCCAACCTGACGCGGCGGGACGGCGAGGCGTTGCTCGAGATCGCACCGAAGGTCCCGGTTCGTACCGAAGTGCACCCCTATCCCCTGGCTGAGGCGAATACCGCACTCGACGATCTGGCGCATGGACGCTTCGAGGGTGCCGCCGTCCTTACCGTCGAATAACCTACTTCTTAGGGTTGCCTCATGGTGCGGCTTTAGTCTGTCATCGAATTGAAAGGTCAACGCCCTCACCATCTGCTTAGATGAACAACCGTCGAACGCTGATCGCCGCGATCGTCGGTGGCGCCTTGATCCTCGGCGCCGCGGGCGTGGGCATCATCTACTTCGTCGTCTTCGCCGGCTCGTCGCCGCAGAAGCTGGCGCTCAGCTCACCGGCGCCGTCCAACTCGGCATCCACCAGTCCGGACTCGAGCACTGGAGCGGGCACCTGGACGGTTGGTTCCGGATCGCAGGCCGGCTATCGCGTCCGCGAGAGGCTCGCCGCGCTCTCGGCCCCGAGTGACGCGGTCGGACGCACGACCGCGGTAACCGGAGCGCTAACCCTGACGCAGGCAGCGAGCGGATACTCCGTGACCGCGGCCGACTTCTCGGTCGACGTCAGCAAGCTCACCAGCGATCAGTCCCGGCGGGATCAGCGGATCCACTCCCAGGGACTCGAAAGCGACCGCTATCCGACCGCGACGTTCAAGTTGACGTCGCCCATTGCGCTGACGGCCGACGCCGCTAGCGGCCAGACGATCCACATCTCCGCGACCGGCGATCTGACCATCCATGGTGTGACGAAGTCGGTGACCATCCCGATCGACGCCCAGCTGACCGGGTCGAAGATCGAGCTGGTCGGCTCCATCACATTTCCGTTCAGCCAGTTCGGGATGACCCCGCCGAGCATCGGCGGCTTCGTCAGCGTGGAGAACAACGCGACGATGGAGTTCGAGCTGCTCCTGACACGGCAGGGTGCCTGACGGTGCGCATCCTGGTGGCCGAGGACGATCACGGCCTGCGTGAGGTCTTGGTCCAGGGTCTCGAGGATGCGGGTTATCTGGTCGACTCGGTCGACCGCGGCGATGACGCCATCGAGCAGCTGAAGTTCTACGAGTACGACGTCGCCATCCTCGACTGGCGCATGCCGGGCGTGCCTGGCGTCGAGGTCGCCTCCTGGGCGCGGCGCAACGAACGCCCCACCGCCATCCTGATGTTGACCGCTCGCGATGCCCCGCCCGACCGCATCGAGGGCCTGGACGCGGGCGCCGACGACTACCTCGTCAAGCCCTTCGATTTCGGGGAGCTCGTCGCCAGAGTGCGCGCGCTGCAGCGGCGTCCGCGCGGGGTCGGCGCCCCGGTGATGAACCGCGGAGCCCTGTCGTTGGACCCGGCCCGGCGGCACGTGACGATGAATGGCAAGCTGCTCAACCTCACGACCGCCGAATTCCACATCCTCGAGTTGCTGATGCGGCGATTCCCGTCGGTGGTCGATCGCAAAGCCATCGCCGAGCACGCCTGGCGCGATGAGACCGAGCCGCTCGGGTCAAACGTCATCGACGTCAAGATGAGCCGGCTGCGGGCCAAGCTCGTCAACTCCGGGGTGCGCATCCTCACGGTGCGCGGCGCCGGGTTCCGGCTCGAAGAAGCCTAGCGCACGTGCGGCGTCACGATTTCGAAAGGTTCGCCGGCGCATGATGCCTTCATGACAGCGGTGGTCGGCGTCATCATGCTGAGCCTGGAGCCCATCGTCTTCCTCGTTGGCGGTGTGTATGCCGCTACGGCCTACGGCGGGATGGTCGGCGTTCTGCGCCGCTGACCGATCCGACTCGCTCCCTCCCTTCCCCGAGTCCCGGTCCTATCCAGGCCGGGACTTTTTACTGCCCGGGGCTAGGATGGTGGGGTGATCACTACCGGCTCGATCCGACGGGTCGCCGAATGGCCGGAGTTGCCGTACGACGCCTGGGTGCCGACCATGGACACGCTGCACATGAAGCTGCAGATCGTCGGCAAGGTGCGCCTCGCCCTCACACGCCGGGAGCCGCAATGGGCCAATGTTCCCCTCTACCTGACGGCGCGAGGCCTGACGACGTCGCCCATTTGGAGCGGCCGGACCGGTTTCGCGATCGATGTCGATCTCATCGACCACGAGGTCATCGTAGCCGTCAACGATGGGCGCATCGAGCGCGTCGCCCTGGAGGCGCGGCCGGTTGCCGACTTTTACCTCGAATTGATGGGGCGCCTCCACGCCCTGGACATCGATCCCGCGATCACGATCGTGCCGTCAGAGGTCGAGAACCCTATCCCGTTGCCGCAAGACACGGTTCACGCGGCGTATGAGCCGGAGTGGGCGCATCGCTTCTGGCGTCTGCTGGCGCGCATCGATCTCGTTCTCAAAGAGCATCGGGGCCGATTTGTCGGACGGTCCAGCCCGGTCTCCTTCTGGTGGGGGACGTTTGACCTCGCCCTGGCGCGTTACTCCGGGCGGCCGGTGCGGCCTCCGGATGGAGCGGGGATCATCCGGCGCGTCGGCGGCGATGCCGAACAATGCTGTGTTGGGTTCTGGCCGGGCAACGCGACGATGCGCGAGCCGGCCTTGTTCGCCTACGCCTACCCGAAGCCCGAGGACATCGAGGCCGCGGCTCTGCGCCCACCGCCGGCGGCCTGGAGCCCGTCGCTCGGTGAGTTCATCCTGCCCTACGAGGCGGTGCGCCGCAGCGCCGATCCTCGCCAGGCGATCCTCGATTTCGCCGAGTCCACCTTCACGGCGGGAGCGAGCCGACAGCGCTGGGATCCGACCTTACTGATCCCCTACGACACGCACTAGCGTCCCGGCAGGGGTTCAGAGCGGGGTCAGTCGCAGCGTCGTCGGGAGAATCGAACGCTTGAACATTTCCTTGGTCTCGTCGGGCCAGCGCTCACCGTACTTCTTGCGATAGCCGGCATTGACGGCGCGGACGACGAGCGGGTTGCGCTCGGACTCGGCGCGCGCGGTCGCCTTGCGCCGCCCGACGCGGATCGTGACCCGTGGGTTGGCGATGGCCTCCTGGTACCAGCGACCTTTCTTGCCCTTGTACGAACGGATGTAAACGCCGTACTCCGTCGGCGCGATCCAGATAGTGGTCCGGTGCAGCGGCGACTTCGCGTCGCGCCGCGTTTCGATCTCGACCTCGTCGCTTTCTGCCAGCTTCCACAGGAGGTCTTCCGTCTTCTTCGCCATCTCTTTCCATCGTATGCCTGGGGGACGATAGGCTGACGGGATGAATTGGCGGGCATTCGCGGAGGCCTTCATCACGCTGCTCGTCATCATGGATCCCCTCGGCAGCGCACCGATCTTCATCAGCCTGACGGCGGGGCGCACGCCCGGTGCACGCCGGCGCGCGGCTCTCGAGGCGGCGGCGGCCGCCGGTGGGCTGGTCGTCGTCTTTGCGCTCTTTGGCCGGCTCATCCTCGACTACCTGCACGTGTCGGTGGAGAGCCTCACGATTGCGGGCGGCTTACTGCTCCTCCTTGTCGCGCTCCAGATGCTGCGGGGTGAGGAGATCGCACCGACGGATACCGCGAACGTGGCGCTGGTCCCGCTGGCGACGCCGCTGCTCGCCGGCCCCGGAGCGATCGCCGCGGTCATGGTGCTCACCAAGCGCTACGAGGATGCGCCCGGACGTTTCGGCGTCTTGCTCGGGATCGCCGCCGCAGTGGTGGCGGTGGCCCTCGGCCTGATGCTGGCGGCCCAGATCGCACGACTGCTGCGACCCTCGGCGATCCAGTTGCTGACGCGCGTGCTGGGTCTGCTCCTCTCCGCCATCGCCGTGCAGTTCATCGTGGATGCGGTGAAGATCGTCGCCGCCCGCTAGCGGATCAGGAAGCCGAGACCGATGGGGTCATCGGCCTCGAGCACGAACTGGTGGTAGCCGGTCAGGTGCGCGCTTCCCTCGACCTCGGTGATGACCGCCGGATAGTCCGCGACCCGGGCCTCGCCCACCACCCTCGACGCGAAGCGGCCGCCGATGATGCTCTCGTGCATCAAGGTGGCGCCGCGGGCCAGTTCGCCGCGCTGGTCGAGCAGGGCGAGGCGCGCCGAGGTCCCGCTGCCGCATGGTGAGCGATCGACCTCGCCGTCCGCAAAGACGGTCACGTTTCGGTTCTCTGCCGTGAACATCACGCCGTAGATCCCGGCGAGCTCCGGTTCGAGCGGATGGACGATCTCGCGTTCTGCCTCGATGGCGGCCTTGATCTCGCGGCCGAGCTCAATGAAACGGGTGACGAAGGCCGGCTCGATCGGCAGTTCGAAGCGGTCCGCGGGGACGATGGCGTAAAACGCGCCGCCGAAGGCGACCGCAACCTCGCTCCGCCGGCCGCCGGCGGTCACACGCAGACCATCCAGCAGCACGAAGCTCGGGACGTTTCGGAAGCGCACCGAGCGAACCCGCCCATCCTGCATGGTGGCCACAGTTTTCAGCCGGCCCGAGGGCACGTCCACCACGACCTCGACCAGCCGACCATTGGCGGGGACGATGGCCGCGTCGATCGCCCAGGTCACCAGCGCGATGGTGCCGTGGCCACAGGCCGTGCTGTAGCCGGCGTTATGAAAGAAGACGACCCCGAGTTGGGCGCCCCCGTCTTCCGGCTCCGTCACGAACCCGCCGTACATGTCCGCGTGACCGCGTGGCTCGAAGACCAGCAGCTGGCGAATGTCATCGAGGTGGTCGAGCGCGTAGCGCCGCTTCTCGAGGATGGTGCGTCCGCGCAGCGAGGGAACCCCGCCGCTGACGATGCGAAACGGCTCGCCGGCGGTGTGGTAGTCGACGGTGGTCACCATCAAGCGGCGACCGGTCGCCGGTTCGCTCATCGCCTCATGCTGACACAGCCCGCGGCGACTATCGATTTCGTCGCAGCATCCCGCCATTAGTCTCGGCTACGCTTCACCCAGGCGCCAGTGATGCAAGACCTTGGCCTGCTGCTGCTCCGAATCGTTGCCGGGGTGACCTTGTTCGCGCATGGCTATCCAAAGCTCTTCGGTGGCCCGGGAAAGCAACCGCATCCGCTGCTCGCGAAAACGATGGGACCCAATTACCCGGGCGCCGTCGAGCGCAGCGGGCCCGGGTTCGTCGTGGCACTGCAAAAGATGGGCGTACCCAATCCCGAGGCCGCCGCCACCGCCTCCGGTCTGGCCGAATTCGGAGGCGGACTGGCGCTGGCTGCCGGCCTCTTCACCAGGCCCGCGGCCCTGGCGGTCGCGTTCAATATGGGGGTCGCCACCTACAAAGCGCACTGGAAAAACGGCTTCTATGGACAGGGCGGCTACGAGTTTCCGCTGCTGCTCGGCACGGTCGCACTCAGCTTGTGCCTCACAGGTCCCGGTCGCCTTTCCGTCGACCGTATCCTGTCCAAGTAGGTGGCGACCCGGCCAGGCGTGAGGTGGGCGGTAATCGTGGCGTTCATCCTTCTGCTGTATGGCACGGTCATGGTCTTCCTGGCGTTCGACCGGGTCTCACACTCGAACAGCGACACGATTCGCCCATTCATCATCACCATGGCCCCGGTCTGGGCCGTGG
This sequence comes from Chloroflexota bacterium, assembly GCA_005889395.1. Lineage (GTDB taxonomy): Bacteria > Chloroflexota > Dormibacteria > CF-121 > CF-121 > CF-13. The sequence goes on along the minus strand of VBFX01000020.1, from coordinate 418 downwards.
CGATCGCGGCCGCCATCGTTCTGCTGCGACGGCCGGGATCGCGCTGATCTCGGTCAGTGCGCGCCGATCAGCTGGCTGACGACCAGCGCGACGGACAGCAGCGCAATCAGGCCGGTCACCGTCCACCCGGCAACGTAGAGCGGGAGACTGCTCCGCAGTCGCCCGAGCAGCCGGCGGTCCCGGCTCATCATCATGACGAACACCAGGATGAAGGGTAAGAGCAAACCGTCGAAGACCTGGCTGAGGTACATCACGGCGATCAGGGGCAGGCCCGGGATGAGGACGAACAGCGCGGAGAATCCGATGAAGAAGGCCAGCAAGCCATAGAAGGCGGGCGCCTGGCGCCAGCTCCGGTCGAGACCCTTCTCCCACCCGAAGGCTTCCGTCACGGCGTAGGCGCTGGTGAGCGGGACGGTGC
>VBFX01000019.1 GCA_005889395.1 Chloroflexota bacterium | reverse complement strand
CGTCAACCCGACGCTCAATGACCTGCTGGGCGGCATCCAGACCGTGACGCTCTCGGATGAAGAGGCGCGACGTCGTGGTACCCAAAAGTCCGTCCTCGAGCGCAAGTCGCCGCCAACGTTTGACGTCCTCGTCGAGATTCATGACCGCGATCGGCTCGCCATCCACCAGCCCCTCGCCGAAGTCGTCGACGCGGCCCTCCGCGGGACGCTCAAGCCGCCGCAGATGCGGATCCGTGGCGCCGACGGCGCCATCGTGGCCCGCATCGCGGAAGCTGCGCCGATGCGAACGGCGGCGGTCCGCGAACCGCTGGAAGCGCCCCGATCGCGCAGCCTTCACGAGACGGTTTCGGTCTTTCCCTATGGGGTCAGCCGCAACTACCTGGAGCAGGCGATCAACGAGCTCAAGGTTCCGATCCGGGTCCAGAACCACATCGAAGACGCCGACCTGATCGTCACGTTGAAGAACTACTACCGGCGAAAGGACTCGCCGCTCAAGGAAGCTGAGGCTGACGGCATCCCCATCCAGGTACTCAAAAGCAACACCATCACCCAGATCAAGAATGCCCTGAGCCGCGTCTACCAGCTGGACACGCCCGACCCGACGGAGTCGGCCCTACAGGAAACGCTCGAGGGTATCAGCCGCGCGAAAGCGACGAATTCGATGGTCGAGCTCTCGCCGCAAAACGCCTACGTCCGGCGTTTGCAGCACCAGCTGGTCGAGCGTCACGAGCTGACCGCGCGCAGTACTGGAAAGGAGCCGAACCGGCGTCTGCGCATCTACACCACGGCGGACTGAACTCGCTATAGTTCAGCCCAGCGTGGAAACCGCGGGGAAGCCAGGCGGGTTCTTCATCAGTTTCGAGGGGCCCGAGGGCGGCGGGAAGTCGACGCAGATCCATCGCCTGGCCGCATCGCTGGCCGAGCAGGGCTATCCCGTGTGGACCACCCGCGAACCGGGCGGTACCAGGGTGGGGGAGATGATCCGTCCCATCTTGCTGGGCCGGCAGCACATGCCGATGACGCCGTGGTCGGAGGCGCTGCTCTTCACGGCGGCGCGGGCCCAGCACGTCGAGGAGGTGATCCGTCCGCGGCTGACACGGGGCGAGCTGGTGCTCTGCGATCGCTACACCGATTCCACGCTCGCCTACCAGGGCCATGGGCGAGGCCTCGACCTGGACACGCTGCGACGGCTGCAAGCCCAGGCGACGGGTGGTCTTCAACCCGACCTGACGATCCTGCTCAATCTACCGGTCGAGACCGGCCTCTCCAGGATTCCGCGCCCCTCGCAGGATCGACTGGATCGCGAGACAGCGGCCTTTCACCAGCGTGTCCGCGCCGGTTACCAGAAGATGGCGGCCGCCGAACCGCAACGGTGGCGAGAGGTGGACGCCACGGCCGAAGAGGGCCAGGTTGCGCAGCGCATCCTGGCATTGGCACGCGACGCGCTTGCGCATGCCGGTGTTCGCCCGGCGGAGCGGCGATCGGCATGAAGCTCCTGATCGCGGTGGTGCACGGCGAAGACGCGTCGGCGACGATGGACGCTCTCAATGACCGGGGCATTTCGGTGACCCGCTTCGCCAGCTCCGGTGGATTCCTGCAGCACAAGAACGTGACCCTGATGACCGGCATCGACGATGACCGGATTGAAGAAGTCCTCGGGCTGATCAAGGAGAACTGCCGTACCCGCAGCGAATTCATGAACCCGATGCCACCGCTGGTCGAGCCGGGCGATTTTTTCGTCCCGTATCCGGTCGAGGTCCAGGTAGGCGGAGCGACCGTCTTCATCATGAACGTCGACCGCTTCGAAAAGCTCTGATCCCCGGGCTCGGGACCGCGCTCAATACGGGCACCGTGCTCGCGGGCGCCGCCATCGGCCTCACACTCGGGCGGGTCATCCCCGCCAGCCTCCACCAGACGATCCGTGCGGCCATCGGTCTCTTCGTCGCCGTGATCGGCATACAGATGGCGCTCAAAACGCACAATCCGCTGATCTTGCTGGTCAGCGTGCTCATCGGTGTTTTGCTCGGCGAACTGCTCCGGCTCGATGACGGCGTGCGGGCGATCGGATCGTGGGCGGAGCGCCGGATGAGCCGTGGTGGCGAACCGGGCCGGGTAAGCCTCGCCTTCATCACCACCAGCCTGATCTTCTGCGTCGGTCCGCTGACGGTGCTCGGCTCCTTCCTCGACGGGACGCGCGGCGACATCACGCTGCTCGCCATCAAGTCGACGCTCGACGGCGTGACCGCGATCGTGTTTGCCGCGACCCTGGGGTGGGGCGTGATCCTGTCAGCGGTGAGCGTGCTCGTCGTGCAGGGAAGCCTGACGCTGGTCGCCTTTCTTCTTCATGCCGGGCTATCCGACCTTGAAACCGCCGAGCTGACGGCGGCCGGTGGCATCGCGGTGCTGGGGATCGCGATCGGCCTGCTGGAGCTGAGGCAGATCAAAGTCGCGAACTTCCTGCCGTCCCTGGTGGTTGCACCGGTGCTGGCGGCGGTCGTGCATGCCTTCGGAGCGCTGTGACGGATAGACTTAGGCAACTCCGATGGCGAGGTCTCAGGCGGGCGGTGGGCGGAGGGTCGACTGGTTCGCCGCCGGCCTCGGGTTGGTGCTCGCCGTGGTGATCCAGTTGGTGGGGGGCACCCTGCTCTTCGGGAGTCACCGCGGCCAGTTGGTTTCCCAGGGGCTGCTCACCTTCGGGGCACTGCTGGCCGGGGGCTTCCTGGCCGGCTTGCTCGGACCGATCGGGGCTCCGACCTGGAATGGCGTCATCGTGGCCGTGGGCTTCATCGTGGTGGCGGAGCTCGCCGGGGCGGTCGGTCCGGTGGGTCCGCTCGGGTCCGCCGGCCTCGACACCCTCGGCCTGGTCATCGACGACGTGTTGGTTCTGAGTGGCGGTACCATCGGAGGTCTGGCCGCCGGCCTCGTCCGGCGCGGCGGCGCGAGGTAACGAGGTAAGGAATAGAGGCGACAGAGCGTTGGAACAGCCACTGATGCCGACGACAGCGGAACCGGATCACCGAAAAGGAAGTAAGAGGATGCAGGTGGAGAACGGATCGGTCGAGGCGCTCGGTTCGCGGATCGTGGAAAACGTCGGCCGGGTGCTCGTCGGCAAAGCGGCGGAGATCGAACTGTGCGTGATCGCGCTACTCAGCCGCGGCCACATCCTGATCGAAGACGTGCCCGGCGTAGGCAAGACGATGCTGGCGAAGTCGCTCGCCCGCTCGCTGAGTTGCGGCTTCGAGCGTCTGCAGTTCACGCCTGACCTGCTCCCTTCGGATGTCACGGGCGTGAACATCTACAGCCCGTCGACGCAGCAGTTCGAGTTCCGCCAGGGTCCGATCTTCACGCAGATCCTGCTCGCCGATGAGATCAACCGTGCAACGCCCAAGACCCAATCGGCATTGCTGGAAGCGATGGAGGAGAAACAGGTGACGGTCGACGGCACCACCTACCCACTCGCCCCTCCCTTCCTGGTATTGGCGACCCAGAACCCGGTCGAATTCGCCGGCACCTTCCCGCTGCCGGAAGCCCAGGTCGATCGCTTCTTGATGCGCGTCAACCTCGGCTACCTGGATGTCGCCCACGAGGTCCAGGTGCTCGATCGCTTTCAGCGCTCGTCGCCCATCGACCAGCTCGAGCCCGTCGCCTCTCCCGACGAGCTGTTGGCCGGTCAGAAAGCGGTTCAGGAGATCTATGTCGACGATCAGCTGAAGGAGTACATCGCACGCGTCACGCATCGTACCCGCTCTCATGCCGACATCGGGCTGGGGGCGAGCTCGCGGGGGTCACTGGGCCTCTTTCGATCGTCGCAGGCTCGGGCGGCACTCGAGGGACGCGACTTCGTGACCCCGGACGACGTCAAGACACTGGCTCTGCCGGTGTTGGCCCACCGCCTGATCCTCAAGGCGAATGCCGAGTTGCGCGGCCTCACGCCGGCGAAGGTCTTGACCCAGATCCTCGAGACGGAACCGGTACCGCCGCCGAACGTGGTCTCGCGCTTCGGGCGGCGAGTCGCGATTTAGCCCGTCCATGCGCCTCCCGCGCCTGCCCCTGGTCACGGCGCTCGCGCTCCTCTTCTTCTTTGCCTACATCACGGGGATCCGGTTGGCCTACAGCCTGCTCTATGCGCTGGTCCTGATCTTCGTCGTCGCCTATTTCTGGAGCCGGCTGGCCGCCGATAACCTCTCGATCGTTCGCTCCAGCCCTGAGGGGCAATACCAGGTGGGCGATAACTTCGAAGAGCGGTTCACGATCGAGAATCGGTCCTGGATTCCCATTCCGCTGATCGAACTGACGGATTTCTCCAACCTCCCGGGCTACGACCCGGGTCGGGTCTTCAGCCTCAAGGGTCGGCGGACGCGGCGCTGGACGTCGCGCGGCCGGTTCAAGCAGCGCGGCCTCTTCACGTTCGGTCCGGTCGAGCTGCGCTACGGGGATCCCTTTGGCCTTTTCACCCGATCGCTCCGCGTTGCGGGCAGCCAGTCGGTCGTCGTCTACCCGGTGGTCCGGCCCGTCGGATCTCTCGATGCGCTGGCCCCGAGCACCGCCGGCGATGAACAGCTCCGCGGGCGGGTGCTCGATATCCCACCAAACGCGACCACGATCCGGGAGTACGTACCCACCGACAGCGTGAAGCGTATCCACTGGGCGTCGTCGGCCCGGCTGGCCCGGCTGATGAGCCGCAGCTTCGAAACCCGCGAGGGCGGTGATGCCTGGATCGTGCTCGACCTGCAAGCCGCCGTCCACGCCGGCGAGGCGCCGGAATCGACTCTCGAGTACGCCATGAGCATGGCGGCGTCCATCGCCGATGCCGCACTGCGGCGCGGCGGCGCCATCGGCCTGGTAAGCAACGACAGCCGGCTGAGCGTGATCGAGGCGGCCCGCGGCGAGCAGCAGCAGAAAAAGCTCTTCGAGCATTTCACCCTGGCCCAGGCCGATGGCACGGTGTCGCTGGCCACCCTGCTCAACTCGCAGCGGCAGCAGTGGCGCCATCGCGGCGGGCTGATCGTCATCACCCCTTCCGCCGATGAACACTGGCTCGACGCGTTGCTCGACCTCGGGGTGCGCGGCCAGCGTAGCCTCGTCGTCTACCTGGATCCGCGCGGCTTTGGTGGAAGCCAGCCGTCTCTCGCGCCCGCCGGTCGCTGGCGTCAGGCGGTCAACTGGTGGATCATCCGTGGCGCTGACGATTTGGAGTTCGCGCCGGAGAGACGGATTGCCGCAAGTTAATCCCGGGACGATTGTCCTGCTGCTGGCGGCCGCGATTGCTGCCGCATGGGCCGCCGGGCTGATCCGTCCCCACTATGAGGATGCCCGCTTCACGCTTCGTGCCTTTCGCGCCGGCCGCGTCTTGGCCAGCTTCGATTTCCGCGACACGGGCCTTCTCCTCCTGCTTGCGCTGACCATGGGCTGGGCGGTGGCGGCGGCGGTGGAGCGGTCCCAGTGGGTTCCTGGCACGGAAGGCCGTCTGGTGCCGGCGATGGCCATCACCACCCTGCTTGGATGGCTTCTCATTACTGCCGGCCTTTCACGGGTCGCCTACCTGCTCGCGTCGATTCCGGTCACACTCGGCGCCCTGTTGCTGCTGACTCCCTCGCCACTTCTCAGTTCGCACGCCAGCGTCGCCGCCCTCCTCACCTGGATGCAGGCGCTTCCCGATCAAACCAACCTGTTGCTCCTGATCGCCCTGCTGCTGATGTTCGCGCTGGCCGGGTCGTGGGCCAGCTGGTGGATCTTTCGCCGGCGCAATGGTCTGGTGGCCCTCTTGCCCACGGGCACGATCCTGGCGGTGGAGATCATCAATGACGTCATTCCGGGCCCGGTCTTCTTCACCGTTGTCTGGCTGGCCGCGGCGGCTTCGGTTCTTCTCCGGCTCAACTTCGTTGCCCTCAAGGAGGGGTGGCGGAGGCGCCACGTGCCACACGCGGCGGACACGGGCTGGACCTTTGGAGAGGTCGGCATCGAGGCGACGGTTGCCATTCTCGCGATAGCCTTCCTCATCCTGCCGCCGCTGAGTAGCGCCGACATCAGCGGAGTGCTCATCCCCGGGGTGGTGCACGCGGACTTCGTCCACCCGTTCGGGCTGGGGAGCTCGTCGCAATCGGCTGCGACCGGATCGGTCGGCTACAGCGAGACCGTCCGTCCAGGGGCTCAGCTGACGGCGAAATCGAAGACCGTGATGCGGGTGGACGGCGATAGCCCCAGCTTCTATCCCTACTGGCGGGGCATTGCGCTGGCCGGCTGGGACGGCATCCAGTGGTATGAGCTACCCTCGACGCGGGACCTGCCGGTCCGCCTGCAACCCCTGCTAGCCCCGCACGCGACGCTTCCGCGGGATGACCTGCCACCGAGCCTGCGGATCCAGGTCCTCCATACCACCTTCCACGTTCTCGTTCCACCTGAGCAGACGACGTACACCGTCTTCAGCGCCGGTGAGATCATCTCGGTCGACAACCAGTCCAGCAAGGTACGCGGGATCATGACCTCGGTCGGCACCCCGCTCAACTCGCAGGGTCCCGCCCTCGTCAACGTGTCCGGCGACAACGTTCCCACCGCCAGCTTCGACACCGTCGACAAGATCCAGTTTGCGAAACGGCTGCAGGCGCCCTATACCTATACGGTCACGGAGGCAGTCCCCAACGTGGACGTCCAGGACCTGCAAGCCGCCAGCGCCGACTACCCGGCCTGGCTCGACCCGTACAAAACCCTCTACCACAACGGCCGCGTGGCCCAGGGCACCGGGCAGGATTCGCAGATCGCCGAGCTTGCCCAATCGATCGTGGGCGCCGCCCACGCCACCACCCCCTACGACCAGGCGAAGGCGATCGAATCGTGGTTCATCGAGAAGGGGCGATTCACATATACCCTGAAACCCCCGTCGGCGCCAGCGGGAGTGCGGCAGCTGGACTACTTCCTTTTCGACTCCAAGAAGGGCCTCTGCCAGGACTTTTCAACGGCCATGAACGTCATGCTCCGGATGCTGCGCATTCCGAGCCGGCAGATGAGCGGCTTCAGCGCCGGAACCCTGGACGACAAGACGCACCAGCATCTGGTCAACGCCGTCGAAGCGCACAGCTGGGTGGAAGTCTTCTTTCCGGGGTACGGTTGGATCCCATTCGAGCCGACCCCCGATGGGGTGAATTCACCGATCAATCGCCCGCAAACCCTGGAGCAACTCAATGCTGCGGCACCGTCCAGTACCGACGCCGCATCGCGCATTCCGCCAAACCTGAGGGAGCCGGCGGGTGTGGCGCCGAGCGGCAGCAGTGAAGGCGCCTTCCCCGACATCCTCCGGCCGGCGCTGATTGCGTTCGGGGCTTTGCTCCTGCTCCTCGTGATCGCGATCCTCCTCGCGCTCCGCTGGTTGCTCGCTGCCCGCGACGTACCCCGGATCTGGCGTCGCCTGCTCTTCCTCGGCGATCGGCTGAAGGTCCCGCGGCGTCCTGGTGATACGGCGGAAGAGTTCGGTGGGCGGCTGGCCGCCTCACTGCCACCCCTCGATGATGACGTCCGGCAGCTGGCCAGGCTCTATACCCGCGCCAGCTTCCGTCAAGGCGGACTGCGCGCGGACGAGCTCGCGGCGGCTCGCGAGGCGTGGAGCCGCGTCCGCGCAAGCTATCCGCGGCTGGTGGCGAAGGCCTGGCGGGACGCGCTGCGCCGTGGTCGCGTGCTCAGAGAGGAAGCTGCAGCGTCAGAAAGTCACGAGCGATCACCGCGCCGTTGAGCGACCCGTTGCTGCCGCGGTGGGTGATGATGAACCGGGTCGATGGATGGCGCTGCATCATGCCCTCCACGTCCTTGCGCCCCAGGTGCATGCTTCCTCCCGCCTCTTCGTCGTAGGTCATTTCCGTGATCACGTGATCGGAGGCGGCGACCAACGCCTCGAGCTCGGCTGACATCTCGGCGTCGCCGCTATACCCGAGGCGCACGCCGTCGCGCTCCATTACAAAGCCGAGACAATTGAGGCGGCTGGTGTGCCGCATTCGATACGCCCGGGCAGGGCTTCCATCGACGCGGAAGGCATCGCCGCCGGATAGTTCGTGTACCGTCAGCTTGAGTCGATCCCAGCTGTAGCGCCGCATCTCCTCGCCCCAGGCGAAATCGAGCAGTTGCTCGAGATACGCGGAACATCCCGCGGGACCGAAGACCGTGAGGGGCGGCGTGTCTTCGTGATGCAATACCCGGCCCAGGATCAGCCAGGCGAGGCCGAAGGTATGGTCCGCGTGAAAATGGCTGAGCATCACCGCGCGAGGCTCGTCGAGCGCCACGCCGGCCTTCGGCAGATGAACGGTCAATGGGGCGCCGGCATCCAGCAAGATGGTTCGATCGATCAGGATCGCCGCGTTGTAGGCGTGTGGGGAAAAGGCCGCGCCTGTCCCGAGAAACGTCACCTCCACTGAGGTGACGGTAACAGGTGTCGAGTACAGTGCAACTGGTGAGTACGGTGGAAAAAGTACGGCTTACGCAGTGGTCGCACGGCGCGGGTTGAGCCTGCAAGATCGGTCCTGAGGACCTGGCTCAGGTCTTGAGCCACTTGCCAACCCGGCTCGACAACCCGGACGTTCTGGTAGGGCTGGAAACTGGCGATGACGCCGCGGTCTACCGGCTCCGACCCGACCTTGCCCTGGTGATCAGCACCGACTTCTTCACACCCATCGTCGATGACGCCTATACGTTCGGGGCGATCGCGGCGGCCAATGCTTTGAGCGACATCTACGCAATGGGTGCGCAGCCCTTGCTGGCGGTCAACCTGGTCGCCTTTCCCATCAAGGAGCTGGGCCCGTCGGTGCTGGCGGACATTCTGCGCGGGGGCCTCGAAAAAGTCCGCGAAGCGGGCATCGACATCCTGGGTGGCCACAGTATCGACGACCGCGAGCCCAAATACGGTCTCGCCGTGACCGGCACCGTCCACCCTGACCGCGTCCGCCGCAATCGAGGTGGCCGGCCTGGCGACCGCCTGGTGCTGACCAAGCCGCTCGGCACCGGTGTCATCTCGACCGCGATCAAGCATCAGGTTGCGCCCCCGGCCTCCGCCGCGGCCGCCATCGAGGGGATGCTGCGG
>VBFX01000018.1 GCA_005889395.1 Chloroflexota bacterium | reverse complement strand
ACGCGCAAGCCTCGCTGAGAGGCCGAAACCCCTTCGCCGCAAACTCTTAGCCCCGCGCCACATATATATAGGATGAGAATCGAGCCGGCACGCCCACTTGAAACGCTCCCGCTTGCCCACCGCGAGTTCCTGGTGGAGGTCTATGGCCCCCTGTTCGGCGCCATCGGGCGCCTGGCGTTGCCCGCGCCGGTCCGACTCAGCGACTTTGTCAACGAGCGCGAGGGATTCCTGCGACTGACCGATGTCGAATTCGCGACCGATGGTGACATGACCACGACACCACAGAAGGGTCCGCTCACCGAGTATCTGATCAACAAGACCGGCATCGAGTTGGTCTGCCAGCCGCCCGCGGAGGCGATCGAGCGCCGTGCGGAGGTCGACCCGGACTATGGCAAGTCGCTGTGGCAGGCCTTGAACAAAATGGCCGTCGACGCCAATGCCGATCTGCGGGTGCCCAAGGATCGTCACTACGTGCAGGTCCATACGCATCGCTTCACGGTCAGCGCCTACCTGCATCTGGCCCGAGGCGCCTCACTGGACGCGGTGCTGTCGCACCTTCCGACGAAGTTCGTTCCGGTCACGGATGCCACCGCGCACTTCCTCAGCGGTACCGGTGAGCCGAGCACAATCGAGCGGAAGCTGATGCTGGTCAATCGCGACCACATCCTGCTGGTCGCGCCCCGCGGCGACTAGCCCCGACCTTACGAGTGGGCCGCCTGCCTCGCTTCGTATGCCTGGCGGTAACGGACCAGGGCTTGCGATTGATCACCCTGCGACTCCAGCGCTCGGCCGTAGTCGAATGCCACCCGACTCATATCGTTCGGGCTGCCCACCGCCGCCGCCAGCTCCAGCGCGCGTTCGAAGTGGCGGCGCGCCGCCTCGCCTTCGCCGGCCGCCGACATGACGCGACCGGCGACGCGCTCCGCGGCGAGCTTCGCCGTCGGATCGGCCGACGCCTCGGCCGCCCTTAAGGCGAGGGTCAAGTACGACGAGGCACGCGCACCGTTCCCCTGGTTGAGCGCGGCCTCGGCTGCGCCGGCGAGCAAGTGCGGTTGGAGGTCGCGGTCGCCAACGTGTCCCAGCTGCTCAGCACCGGCGAGGAAGAGCACCTCCGCTTCCCTGGCACGTCCCTGACTGAGCAGGATCTCGGCCATGTTGTTGCGCAGCTGGGCACTCATCCGGACGTCCTGCAGCGTGTCGAACAGCCTCAGGCTGCGCTGCGCATACTCGAGGGCGCGCGTGAGATCGCCCGTTCCCTGGAACGATACGGCGAGCCCTTCATAGATCCCGCCGAGGGCTTGCATATCCATCACATGCTCAGCCGCCGCGATCGCCGCCTGGTAGCCCGCGATGGCTTCCCGAGGCTGGCCGGCAACATAGTGCAGGTTCGCGCGATGCCCGAGGATCCTCGCTTTGAGCAGCGGGTCGGCGAGTTCCGCGTCCTCGTAGGCGCTCATCGCCTTGTCCCACCAGCGGCCAGCCTCGTGGGGATGACGCAGCTGATAATGGGCGGTGCCCATGCGGTCGAAGAGTTCGACCTTGAGGGCGCGCCAACCCGACGCCTCGCTGGCCCTGATGGCCACCCGCAGCACATCGATCGCCTCGGGGATGGCGCGGAGTCGCAACAATGCCTCGGCGAGCACGAGCTGAGCTCGCGCCCGGATCTCCGGGGCGATCTGCGGTCGGGCCAGCAGTTCGGTCATCAGCGCTTTCGCGTGCTCCCCGTCCCCGCGCCGGATCCGTGTCGTGGCCTCGGCAAGCCGCAACTCCAGCAGGGTCGACGACGACTCAGGGTCCTGCAAGAAATACTCGACCGGGCGCCTGAGCCGCTCGGCGATGATCTGAAGGATCTTTGTCGACGGGCGAGAGCGCCCCAATTCAATCTGGCTGAGGAAAGCCCGGCTGAAGTCCTGCTGGGCCACGTCGGCGAGGCTGAGCCCCAGGCTCATTCTCGCCTTGCGGATTCGAGCCCCGAGTTCTTCGGGCGTCCTTGGACTCCGGTTCCTCATCCGAGTCTGCGACGCCACCTCTCCCACCCCTCTCTGCTCGTACGAATTTCGCCTTATCGCCGGACCGATGCGCTCGCCGCCGATGAGGCTGAGCTACACGATTTTACTGAGAAATGTCCCCGCCTGCCTGGTCGAGCTCGGTTCCAGAGTCGCTGGGCCCACTGGGATCGATCACATCACTGTTCGGCCAGATCACGGCCACCGAATCCAACCCGTTTGGCCAGATTTCGCCAACCTGGCGCTCGAGCTGCCGGGCCGCATTCGCCGGGAAGGTCAGGAGAATCGCGGCGGCCAACGAGGTCAGGCCAATGGTCAGGCGCCAGCGGACTTTCAAAGTATCACCCCTCTCTTGCGGCCGAAAGCCTACGCATCATACAGGCTGCCGACTCAATGCACAACGGCCGTCCGATAACCTGCCAGGATTCGCCCATCGGCGGTGTCGCGTTGTCTTAGCCACACGCCATGGCATCTTGCGGGTATGTCAAGGCGGGCGGAATTTGGCAACTGGGACTTTACACGGGACCCGAACTGCGGCCGGCCGATCGCCCGTCGCCTCCGGCGGAATGCTCCGCCGCGCATCCGGGCCATGTCACTATAAGAAATTGAGCACCCGTCCAATCGTGCTGGTCGCGTTTGGGGCGCCCGGCCTCAGCCGGCCCTTAGCACGAACGGGTTGCCTGCTCAGCTTGACCTGTCGTGTATTTGCTTTACAGGAGGGGGCGATCTTTGCACGGAAAGTCACAAGAATCGCCGCAATCCCTTTGACAGGAAAATCACTGCTGGTAGTCTTCGATGCGGAGCGCGCGGGAATCATCATCTGACTGGCCAGGCGATAGAGGCGGGGAAGACACATGAGGGTGCCGCGGTCGACGCTTGGTCCATTCGTGTCTACATAAGGGAAGTTCGGCGTGGCCACCATCCTAACCATCGACAGAGATCCGCTTCAGCAGGAGGTCCTGGCGTCGCTGCTGAAGCATGAGGGACACCGCGTCCATCCCACGGTCGACGGGGACACGGCGCTGGTCATCCTCCAATCGTCCCTCGTCGATCTGGTCATCATCGAACCGGCGACCCAGCGTCCAGACGGGTTGCGCCTCTGTCAGCAGATCCGCCAGCTCAACCCCTATCGCCCCCTCATGGTCCTCTCCGAGCGCGGCGACGAGGAGCACATTTTCCGAGCCTTGATGGTGGCGGCCGACGACTACATGATCAAGCCGTTTTCGCCGCGGCTCTTCGTCGCCCACGTGCACGCCTTGCTGCGGCGGGCCGAACAGGTCCGGGGCCAGCGCTGGCAGGACCAGAACATCTCGATCGGCGAGATCTCGCTCAACCTGCAGCAGATGCACGCCCTGGTCAACGGCGACCGGGTGCCCCTGACACCGCGCGAGCTGTCCCTGCTGCATGCCTTGATGGAGAACGCCAATCGCGTCTTGAGCCGGGACCAGTTGATGCGAATCGCCTGGGGCGACCGGTTCGTGGGCACGCCCAAGGCCGTCGACGTCTATGTCCAGCGGCTTCGTCGGAAGATTCAGCCGCATCTCACCGCCGGTTTTTATATTCAGGCGTCGCGCGGCTTTGGCTACAAATTCGAAATGCCGCGTCCGCAGCCGGTCGCGTCCTGACCGCCGATAACAAACTGTTTACCGTTCGGCGTGCGCCCGGCGGCCCGTCCTTGCGGCTCCCGTTGCTCTCGGAAGTCAAGCCGCGAATCCAGCGACCCTCGCGGCTCGAGCTCCACAGTGGCGTTGTATACGCCTTGAGGGCACAGACTGTTACCCGGGGATCTAGGTAACCTTACCGGTCTGTTTCCAGGCCGCCGTACGATCGAGCCTCCATGTGGAACGTCGCGCATACCAAGCCGAACCAGGAGGCGCAAGTGGCAAAGTTCCTGGGCCTGCATCAGATCGAGGCCTATGCCCCGCACTTCGCCCCGCCGGCGCGAACCCGGCCGGGCAGTGTCCGCGATCGGCGCCAGCGTCTGGTCTTCCCCGGCTATCTCTTTCTCCGAGTCCCACCCCGGTTCGCTCGCTGGGACCTCGTCCACTGGGCGCCGGGCGTCCGCCGCGTCCTGACGGATGGCGGCTTACCCGCGGAGGTCTCCGACGGCATCGTGGAGCGGATTCGCGAGCGCCTCTTTGAGGAAGCGGGTAGCAGCCCGCGGTTGACGTTCACCCCCGGCCAGCGACTGGTCATCGAGCGCGGCCCGCTGGCGATGGTCGATGCCATCTTCGATCGAGCCCTGAACTCGTCCGAGCGCGTGCAGGTGCTGGTTCATCTCCTCGGCCGGCCGATGACGGTCGCGGTCGACGCGGCGATCCTTCGCCCTGCCGGCTGACGGCCCGCGCGATCGATCGTCGGTGTTCGAACACGAAAGTGTCCGAAGCGGCGGAGCCTGCCCGCGACCGATTCTGCCACCCGTTCGCCATACCACGACAGGGAGGAAGCCTTCGATGCAGCTGATGGAACGACCGCTGACTACGGCGACGGTCCTGGAGGGCCACATCAACGACGTCCGCACGGTCCTGAGCGCGATTCCTATCGACGCGATCGAGCGCGCGGTCGAGATCATTCTCGACGCCTACGACAACGGCGCCCACGTCTACGTGGTCGGCAACGGTGGCAGCGCCACCAACGCCACCCACTTCGCCTGCGACCTTTCTAAGGCCACCATCGTCGACGGCAGAGCGCGGCTTCGGGTCACCTCGCTGACCGACAACATCGCGCTGTTGACCGCGTGGGCCAACGACACGTCCTATGACCGGGTTTTTTCCGAGCAGTTGACCAACCTGCTCGATCCGGGCGACGTCGTGATCGCCATCAGCGCCAGCGGCAACTCGCCGAACGTGGTGTCGGCGGTACTGGCCGCTCGGCTGATGCGCGCCAGCACGATCGCCCTGGTCGGCTTCGCCGGCGGCCGGCTCCTGGAGGCGGTGGACGCCGCGATCCACGTGCCCAGTAACGACTACGGCGTCGTCGAGGACTGCCACTCCGTCATCGAACACGCCATCACGGTCTCCACCCGCAAGGCGCTCCTTGCCTGAGGCGCGAGTGCCGGCGGTCTTCCTCGACCGCGACGGGGTGATCAATCGCCGCCGTCCCGACCACGTCAAGGCCTGGGACGAGTTCGAGTTTCTCCCCGGCGTGCTGGCGGCGCTGGTCACCCTGCGCTCGATGAACACGCCCGTGGTGGTGGTGACGAACCAGGGGGTGGTGGGCCGTGGGCTTCTCTCCGCGGAGGCGCTCGGCCGCATCCACACGCGCATGCTGCAGACGATCCGCGCCGCCGGTGGCCACGTCGAGGCGATCTATGCCTGCCTCCACGCGCCGGCCGACGACTGCCGCTGCCGTAAGCCGGCCCCGGCGCTCCTTCAGCGGGCGAGCCTCGACCTGGGCATCGAGTTAAAGGCCTCGATCATGGTGGGGGACAGCCGCAGCGACGTCGAGGCGGCGCGCGCCGCCGGATGCCGTCCCGTGCTGATCAGCGACTCGGAGCCCTTGGACCCTGATGTCGTGGCGGTCAAAGACTTGGCCGGGGCCGTTGCGCTCTGGCGCGATCTCTCGGCCGTGGGCGCGGCGTCATGCTGATCGCGCGCGCACCCCTCCGCCTCAGCCTCGCCGGAGGCGGCACCGACCTGGAGGCCTACTACGCCAAGTACGGCGGTGCGGTCGTCAGCACCTCGATCGACAAGTACTTCTACGTCATCTTGACCTTCAACGACAGCAACCATATCCAGGTCTCCTCTTCGGACTACCGGACCTTTTACCGCCATTCGCTCGAGGGCGCGCCCGCCTGGGACGGCGACCTCAACCTGCCCAAGGTGATCATCGATCACTTCGGCGTCTGGACGGGCCTCTCCGTCTTTCTCGCCTCGCAGGTCCCTCCCGGCACCGGGCTGGGATCCTCGAGCACGGTCGCGGTCGCCCTGATCAAGGCGATGTCGGTGCTCCGCAACGTCCGCATGAACCGCCAGGAAATCGCCGACCTCGCCTGCCAGGTCGAGATCGAAAAGCTGAAGATGCCGATCGGCAAGCAGGACCAGTACGCCGCGAGCTTCGGCGGCCTCAACTTCATCCAGTTCAGCCCGGACGGCGTGGTCGTCGAGCCGCTCTCGCTCTCGGACGAGCTGCAGGCGGAGCTCGAGTCGCGCCTGATGCTCTTCTTCACCGGCCGTTCACGCGATTCCGCGGAGATTCTGGGCGAGCAGAAACGCAGCAGCGAGCGGAACCGCGCCGGCGTGATCGACGCGCTCCATGTGATCAAGTCACTCGCCATCGCGCTGCGCAACGACCTGCTCCGCGGCGAGATCGACTCGCTCGGTGACTACCTCCACCAGTCCTGGGTCGCCAAGCGTCAGCTGGCCGCCGGGATCACCGATCCCTGGATCGACCAGTGGTACCAGGCCGCGCGGGACGCGGGCGCGAAGGGTGGCAAGATTGCGGGCGCCGGCGGCGGCGGCTTCCTCCTCCTCTACTGCGAGCGCCAGTTCCAGGAGCAGGTGACCGAAGCCTTGCGGGGCCAGGGCCTCCATCGCATGGATTTCCGCTTTGAAACGGGCGGGGCGATGGTGATCGTCAACACCTTGTTGCGCAAAGCGCGCCCGGCTGCGGTGACGCATGCGTGAGGGCCGGCGCGACTGGGCGTGGCTCACGGTAACGCTGGTCGCGTCAGACCTGGGTGCCGTGCTGCTGGCTTTCTGGCTGGCGGCCGTCCTGGTCTGGCGTACGGGCGTCGGCATCAATGGCGGCAATGACAGCGATTGGCTCGTGCTCGCCATGGTGCCCGTGCTCGGCTTGATCTTCTTCGCCCAGGGGCTCTACGAGCCGGCCAACCTCCTCGTCGGAGCCCGCGAGTTCGCCGGCGTCTTCCGCGCCAGCGCCTACGGCCTCCTGGCGATCACCGTCATCACCTTTGTGCTTCGCTGGCCTCTCTCGCGATCCTGGACCGTCGCCTCCTGGGCGTTGATGACCGGCCTCGTCATTGCGCTTCGCTTCGGCATCCGGCGGGTCGCCGCCGCGCTCCGGCGGCGCGGCCGCCTGACGGAGCGCGCCGTCATCGTCGGCGCCGACGAGGACAGCATCGCCCTCGCCGAGCAGGTCAACCAGCCGGGCAGCGGGATGCGGGTGGTTGGCATTCTCGACGACTACATCCCGACCGGCACACAACTGCCGGGTGGGCTGCGCGTGGTCGGGCCGTCGTCGTCACTGATGGAGACGACCAGCCGCCTGCAGGTGCACGATGCGATCATCGCCCCGCAGGCCCTGCCCTGGGAAACGCTGCGGGAACTCATCCTGGTCTCGGCCACCCGGGCGAACGGGTTGCAGGTGCATCTGTCGGCCGGTTTCTATGACATGCTGACCGCCGGCGTCCGCTTCAGCGAGCGGAGTCACGTTCCGCTGCTGACGCTGCGCAAGGCGCGGCTATCCCCGGTCGAGCGCGCCGTCAAAGCCGTCCTCGATCGGGGGTTGGCGACCGTTCTGCTGCTCGGACTGTCGCCGGTGTTGCTGGTCATGGTGGCCTGGCAGCGGCGGCACGCCGAGCCGTCGCTCCTCGACCGCCGCCGGGTGCTGGGCGCCCGGGGTGCCACCTTCGACCTCCTCAGCTTCCACTCCTCGGCCCCTTTTGACTCCAACCTGCTGGCGAAGCTGCCCGGGCTGCTGAACGTGTTGCGTGGCCAGCTGAGCCTGGTCGGTCCCCGCCCGCTCACCGAGGCCGAGACGCGGACGCTCCCCAGCATGCCACTCACCACCATCCAGCCGGGCTTGACCGGCCCCTGGCGGCAGGCCGCGGATCCCACCGAGCAGGCGACGCTCGACGTCTACTACGTCCGCAGCTACAGCGTCTGGCTCGATGTCGCCGTCCTTTTCGAGCGGGCGATGGTCCGCCTGCGTCCCTTCGCGAAGCGGTGCCTCGACCTCGCCGGCGCCACCCTCCTGCTGCTGCTCAGTGCACCCATTGTTTGCGCTTGTCTTGCCGCGGTCTGGATCGAGTCGGGCGGCCCCCTGATCCATCGACGCCGCGTGATCCGGCGGGGAGGCGGAACGTTCGATGCCTTCAAGATCCGCACCATGGTGCGCGACGCCGACCGTATCCTCCGCGAAGACGAGTCGCTGCGGTCCGCCTTCAGCGCCTCCAATAAGCTGGCCTCGGATCCACGCATCACCCGCGTGGGGCGGTGGCTCCGACGCCTGAGCCTCGACGAATTCCCGCAACTGGTGAACGTGCTGCGCGGCGAGATGAGCCTCGTCGGCCCGCGGATGATCACCCAGGCCGAACTCCCGGAGTGGGGCGCGAGCGGCCGCCTCCTGCTCTCCGTCCGGCCCGGATTGACCGGGCTGTGGCAGGTCAGCGGGCGACAGCTCCTCAGCAAAGCCGAGCGCATCCGTCTCGATGCCGAGTACGTGCGGCGCATGTCGCTTCGCCTCGACCTGATGATCCTCGCCCGCACCTTGCTGGCCGTCGCCTCCGGGCACGGCGCCTACTGATGCGCACGCTGGTCACCGGCGGAGCGGGCTTCATCGGATCGCACGTGGTCGACGCCCTTCTCGGTGCCGGCCATCAGGTCGCTGTCGTCGACAACCTGGCGACGGGATCCCGGTCGAACCTCGACTCCCGGGCCGAGTTCTTCGAAGCGGACGTGCGTGATCAACCGGAGATCGACCGCGTCTTCCACCTCATCAAGCCGGCGGCCGTGCTGCATCTCGCCGCTCAGACGCTGGTTGCCGGCGCGGTGTCGGATCCCCAGCGAGATGCCCAGATCAACGTGCTGGGAACCCTCAGTGTCCTGCGCGCCGCCGCGGGCGCGGCCAGCCACAAGGTCATCTTTGCCTCGTCCGGTGGCACGGTCTATGGGGACGCGCGCGTGCAGCCCGTTGCGGAGACCCATCCGCTGAATCCCATCAGCCCCTATGGCGTGTCCAAAGTCGCGGGCGAGCACTACGTGCGCGTGCTCTGCGCCCAGGCCGGTCTCTCCTACACCATCCTCCGCTACGGCAACGTCTACGGTCCGCGCGACATCCCCGCCAGTCAGCACGTGATCACCGCCTTCCTGCACGCGATCGTGAACGGCGAGCGTCCCGTCATCGAATGGGACGGCGAGCAGGCCAAGGACTACGTCTTTGTCCGCGACGTGGCAGCGGCGCACCTCCGGGCGCTCGATGCCGGCGACTTTGAGGCGTTCAACATCGGGAGCGGCGGTGAGGTCTCCGTGAACGAGATCTTCCGGCAGGTCTGCGCCGCGGCCGGCGTCTCGGAGACGGCTTTACCGCCGGACTGCAAGAAACGGTTGGCTACTTCCAGCGCCCGGGCGCACCTCGGAGGGACCGTGATGCGGCGATTTCGCTTCACTAGGTCGGTGCTGTGCGCGCTCGTGCTCGCCGCGGGCGCCGCCTCGCTCGCCGGCGCCAGCCTGGGGACGGCCAGCGCCGCCGATTGGCCGAAGTATCTCCACGATGACCAGGGCAGCGGGACCACGAACGACCAGGCGATCGATGCGGGCGGCGCCGCGTCCCTCTCAGCCCCGGCGGGCTGGCCGCGACAGCTGGGCGATCGGCCGATCACGACCCAGCCGATCGTCGCCAACGGTCTGGTCTATGCGGGGGCCTGGGATGGTTACGAATACGCGCTGCGGTCGGATGGCACGACCGCCTGGAGGCAGTATCTCGGACGCACCAAGAACTGCTTCATCGCCGACGCCGTCTCGACCACGACCGCGGGCACGATCGCCGGTATCGTTTCGACCGGCGCCGTCGCGACCGCGCGCGTCCTCGGCCGGACGCGGTCGGTGCTCTACGTCGGCGGCGGCGGCAACCTGGACGCGGCCGGCAATCCGGTCACGGGTTCCGCGGAGATGATCGCGCTCGATGCGCTCAGCGGCGACATCCTCTGGCGCAGCCCGCTCGGTGGAGCGCCGAACCATCTGATCTGGAGCTCGCCCGCCGTCTACAACGGCAGCGTCTATGTCGGTGTGTCGTCCTTCGACGACTGCCCCCTGGTGCAGGGCAAGCTGGTCAAGCTCGATGCCTCGACCGGCGCCCTGCAGGCGACCTTCAACACGGTGCCGACCGGCTGCGAGGGGGCCAGCATCTGGGGCTCGCCCACGATCGACGCCGCGGCCGGCACGGTATACGTCGCCACCGGGAATAGCCGCCCCTGCTCCATCTTCGGCCCGCAGCTCGGCCGCTATCCGCACACCAAGCGCGGCGCCATCCTGCTGGGCCTCGCGCTGCTCGCCGTCCTGGTCGCGGTGATCTGGCCGCGGAGCTGGCTGCGGGTCGGCTTCTGGCTGAGCGTGTCCGGCGCGGTGACGGCGGCCGCCCTCGGCGCCTACCTGATGATCGGACCGACGGTGTCGATGAACCGCCCCTACTCGGTGAGCCTCGTCCAGCTCGACGCGCAGGACCTCCAGGTCAAGACCTCGTGGAAGGTCCCGGAGACGGACGAGGGCGATTACGACTTCGGCTCCACGCCCACCCTCTTTTCTGGCACCGTCACGCCGGGCGGGAAACGGCGGCAGCTACTCGGGGTCCCTAATAAGAATGGCAACTACTACGTCTTCGATCGCGCCCAGGTCGGCGCGGGTCCGGTGGCAACCATCCGGCTGGCGTCCGCCAACCGCACCGCCCCCACCAAGGGGAATGGCAGCATCGCACCCAGCGCCTTCGACGGCCGTACCCTCTACGTCGCGGGCGGCGGAACGGAGATCAAAGGCCTCCACGTTCCGGGCAGCGTCAGCGCCTTCGATCCCAACAACCTGTCCACACCGCTCTGGCAGTTCGGAGCGGCCGGGCCGGTGCTGGGCGCCATCAGCACCGCGCCGGGCCTGGTGGTGATCGGGAATGGACCGTTCACGACGCTCCTCTCGAGCGTCGACGGCACCCCCCTCTTCCAG
>VBFX01000322.1 GCA_005889395.1 Chloroflexota bacterium | reverse complement strand
ACAAAGAGAGCGTCTGGGATCGTTTTCGTGAGGGCCTCCAGCCGCTACGGGATGCCGGCAAGCTGGGCGCGGTCGTTTTTCAATTTCCCAAATGGTTCCTGCCATCGCCGGCCTCCTATCGCTTCATGGAGGACCTGCGCGAATGGCTCCCCGACTTCGGTATCGCGATCGAGTTCCGCCAGGTCGCGTGGATGAAGGAGGAACGCCGTGCGCGCGTCATCAAGTTCCTCCAAGACCACGGCTTCACCTATGTCGTGGTCGATGAGCCGCAAGGCTTTTCCTCGAGCGTGCCGCCGGTGGTCGCCGTGACGGCGCCACTGGGGATGGTCCGCTTTCACGGGCGCAACCGCGAGACCTGGGAGAAGAAAGGGATCAGCACGGCGGAAAAATTCCGCTACCTCTACGAGCCGAGCGAGTTGCAGCCGTGGGTCCCCAAGGTGCGCGACATGGCAAAGCGCGCAGGCGAGGCGCATGCCATTTTCAACAACTGCTACTCGGATTACGCCGTCCGCAACGCGGAGGATCTGGGCACGCTGCTGAGCTGACCGAGCGAAAGGTTCCCGGTCCGCCCCGAGTTGCATGAGCAGCGCCGCGGCGCAACTATGCAGGCCTACCAATCGCCTCCGTGCCCGTATTGTGGCGCTACCTGGAACCAACCGGGAGCCCAGGCCTGCGCGAATTGCCGAAACCCGTTGCCGCCGCCGCAGCCGACGTATGCCCCACCCGGCTACCCCCAGGGGCAACAGCCGCCCCAGGTCTACGGTGCGCCGAACTATCCTCCCCAGGCCTATCCCCAGCAGCCCCAATACCCGGGTCCTCCGCCGGGATATCCGGGCCAAACCGGGTACCCGGCATACGGTCCACCGGGATATCCGCAGCAACCCGGTGCCTACGGCCCGGATCCTGGTTATGCACCGTACCCGGCGCAGGGACAACCGGTCGCGGCTGCCGGGACGACGTTCCAGCTCTTTGGCCAGACCGTCACGCTGCCGGTGGCATTGCCACCTGTTCTCCTGCAATACCAGGAGCGGATCGCCAGGGGCGCGACCCGTCTGGGTTTCGGTCTCGTGGCTGTGCTCGTGCTCCTGGTCCTGTTCGTCGGCGTCATCCCGGCGGTGGCGTCCGGCCAGACCTCCAGCGCCAACCAGACGCTGAAGACGGTCGCTTCCCACCAGGGCAAGGTCGATGCCGTCTTCACACAGGCCTTGACGTTGCGGGCCAGCCCGGCCGACCCGACCGCCGCCAAGGCCCAATTCGACAAGCTGGCCAAGTCGTTCAACGATGGAGTCACCCTGGTCCAATCCGACGAAGCCGCTTTGACATCCATCGACCAGCGGCTGACCGTCCTCCAGTGGGTAACGCCCTCAAAGAGCGCGAGCATCGCTGAGGCGAGGCATCGCGTTGCGGCCGCACTCAACGGCCTCAAGCAGGCGGATCAGGCGCTGACGGCTGCCGCCAACGAGATCCGCGTCATCCAGCCCTACAACGAAGCGCTGACCGACTACGCAAAGATTGGTGTCGCGCTCGCCAAGCGCGACCTCGTTGCGGCCGGCGCCCCGTATCCGGACGCCCAGCAGCAGATCGAGCTAGCCATCTCCTACTCCCGCGCGGCCGGCATGCCACCGCAAATCGCCAAGCAGGTCAGCAGCTTCAGCGAAGTGCTGGTGAACACCGAGAGCCTGGTCCAGGCGATCCAGGCGAAGGACGCGGCGGGTATCAAGAAATATACCGATGCCAGGAACGCGGCCTTGACGGCGATGGGCAGTCCGGCCGAGACCCTCCCGGCCGACTACGAGTTAAAAACCTTCGGCCCGATACAGAAGGTGTACGACGCGGCGATGAAGGCGATCAAGAGCGCAAGCTAGCCGGCCGCAGAAGGTCGCCGCTCTTTCCTCCACGCTTCTCGACGAGCTCGACCCCCTCGATGGTCATCCATCGGTCGGCGCTCTTGGCCATGTCGACCACCGTCAATGCCGCCACCGCGACCGCCGTCAGCGCCTCCATCTCGGCGCCCGTTTTGCCGTCGCAGCGGACGCGTGCCTCGATCCGGATACCCGGCAGGCGGCGGTCGGGGACGCACTCCACTTCGATCAGCGTCAGGATCAGCGGGTGACACATCGGGATCAGGTCGCTGGCGCGCTTGGCCGCCTGGATGCCCGCGATCCGGGCCGTGGCGACCACCTCACCCTTCGGTAGGTTGCCGAGCACGATCGCTTCGAGCGCCGGCGCGGTCATCCGCACGGCGCCGCGGGCGCGTGCTTCGCGACTGGTCATCGGCTTGGCGGAGACGTCCACCATCTGGGCCTCGCCCTTGGGTCCAACGTGGGAACGCTTTTTGGCGTTCACCGAAGCGCGTCCAGGTCGTCGCGCCTGACGTCCTTCTGGTGGTGGCGCGGGGCCGTGCCGCGGGCGATGACGTGATCGCCGTAGCGGCCGCGAAGTTCGTCGAGCTGCTCATCGAGCATCGCCAGGCGTGATGAGCGCATCTCCAGCAAGCTGAGCTGAGTGGTGCCCGGTTCGAGATTGCTGACGCCCGCGCCGATCAGCCGGACGGCGCGCG
>VBFX01000017.1 GCA_005889395.1 Chloroflexota bacterium | reverse complement strand
CAGCTCGCCGAGCTCAAGAGCCGCAGCCGGATCTACCGGCTGGGCTTCAGCTGGTTGCGCAGCCCTCGCCTCAGCCTGCCGGCCTTCGATACCACCTTCCTGGTGAAGTATGCGCAGCCGCTCGGCTGAAGGAACCGCCCGTGCCCAGCGGCTGATCGTCGTCAGCGTGATCGCCATCGCGCTTGGCTTCCTCGTCGTCGTGCAGCTACGATCCCAGGCGGCGGTGGCTCGCACCCTGGCGGCACAGGACGATACGAGCGTGGCGCTGCTGATCAACGACCTGAACCGTGCCAACAACCAGTTGCTCCAACAGGGCGTTGCCCTCTCTCAGCAAGAGGCACAGATCCGCGACGCGCTGACGGCCGGCGGCACAGACGCGAAGGCGATCCAGAAGGAGCTCACCACCTTGCGCGAGGTCAACGGCGAGGTGCCCGTC
Organism: Chloroflexota bacterium; assembly: GCA_005889395.1. GTDB lineage: Bacteria > Chloroflexota > Dormibacteria > CF-121 > CF-121 > CF-13. The sequence goes on along the minus strand of VBFX01000017.1, from coordinate 22,656 downwards.
CACGGACCCGGGTTGCACATCCGGATCCAGGGCACGATCATGGACTTCGAGTTGCAGGATGCGCTCAACAACCTGCGACAGCCTGCTCATCAATGGGCATGCGGTGAGCTCCCCGCTGAGCCTGCTGGTCATCGGCGACCCGGAGCAACTCGGGCCGGCCGCCAACCTCTCCGCCAGCAGCCTGCAGACCCGCGTCCAGGTCGACATTCAGCGCCAGACCGACCTCGCCATCACCGAGGTGATCACCCCGCGGCCGCTGATCTATGCCCAGCTGGGAAAATAGGGGCTGGATGGCACGGACCGTAGAGCTGCGCAGCGACACCTTCACGCTTCCGACGGAATCGATGCGCGCGGCGATGGCCGCGGCGGAAGTGGGCGACGACGTCTGGGATGAAGACCCAACGATTCATCGCCTGCAGCGACGGGCCGCGGACATGGTCGGCAAGGAAGCCTCGCTCTTTGTTCCGAGCGGGACCATGGGTAACCTCTGCGCCCTGCTCAGCCACACCCAGCCCGGACAGGAGGTCATCCTCGAGATCGACAGCCATATCTTTCAGAACGAGGTGGCGGGCGCGTCGCGCGTCGGCGGCCTCCAACTCCGACCGCTGGAAACCCGGGACGGGCGTCTTCAGCCCGAGCAGGTGCGCCGCGCGGTCCGCCAGCCGGATATCCACGAGCCGGTAACCGGACTTCTCTGCCTCGAGAACACTCACAATCGCAAAGGCGGAACGTGCCTCAGCCCGGCGCAGACCTCCGCCCTGAGCCAGGTCGCCCACGGGGCCGGCTTTCCTGTGCATCTGGACGGCGCCCGAGTCTTCAATGCCGCCGTGGCGCAACGGATCGACGTCCGCCGGCTCACCGATCCCGTCGATTCCGTGATGTTCTGTCTCTCGAAGGGGCTCAGCGCGCCGGTCGGTTCCATGCTGGCGGGGTCGAGTGCGTTCATCGAGCGCGCGCGGCGAATGCGCAAGATGCTGGGCGGCGGGATGCGCCAGGCCGGAGTGGTGGCCGCGGCCGGCCTGGTCGCGCTCGATGAGATGGTCGAGCGCCTCGCCGAGGACCATGGCAACGCCCGCCGCCTCGCCGAAGGCCTGAGCGGGCTGCCCGGCGTCGACATCGATCTGTCGAGGGTGGAAACGAACATGGTCTTCGGCGATTGCCACCCGCCGCTGACCGCCACGGCGTTTATCGACCGCTGTCGCGAGGTCGGCGTGCTACTCGACCAGGCGTCGCCCTCCCGCTGGCGCATGGTCACGCACCGAGGGGTGGTACGCGAGGACGTCGACTACGCGGTCGAGGCTATCCGCCGGGCGTTCGGCTCGCCGGCGGCGCCGGCGCTTCGAGCGACGGGCTAGCGCACCGGCAAGCCGGTCATCGCGTCGAACGCGGGACCCGCGAAGCTCGCATCGGGCAGCAGGAGCATGCTGCCGAAGGCCTGCCAGTCTCCGCTGGCATCGGTGAGGATACCGGCAGGCGCCTGCGCCGTGCCAGCCAGGGTCATCGCCGCCGGCTGACCCGGCAACGTCCACATGGTCGGGAGCGCCGCGAGGGCGGCATCCGCACCGCCAAAGGCGTGCACCGCGCCACTGCTGTCCAGGGCCAATCCCGAATGCGTTCCCGGGAACAGCGCGGCGTCGACGACCGTGGTGCCGGCAGGTAAGGCCGCGGCGACACTGGTGCCACTTCCTGCGATCGCGCCGGCGGCGTCGACGGCTATGACCGTGCCGTCGCTCGCCGCCAGCAGCCGCACCGGTGTCGGCACGGCGAATCGCGGACCGGCGGCGCCGGCGCTGTCCCAGGTGGTGCCATCGGTCAGGAGGCGGAGCGGACCCGATGCCAGGCTGACGACGTCGACCGCTGGGGCCAGCGAAGTTGGCGCGACGGCCGGGGTCACATGGTCCTGGCCCAGGGCATGCAGCGACGCGTCGGCGTCGAGGAGCAGCGCGCCCGTCGCCGCTGGGTGTTCCTGCCTCACCCCCAGTACCGACGGTGCGCCGTCGGGCTGCGCCGGCAGTGGTCCGAGGATGGCGCGATCGGCAGCGGACGGCGCGGGGCCGGCACCGGCCGGAACCGATTCGTTGAGAACGACGGGAGGCGCGGCGTTCCGGGCCGCGTCCCGGACGGTGAGCCGAAACTGGTAGGTGGTGCCGGCGTCGCCGAAAAAGCGCACGGCTCCCAGCGTCTTGCCAGCCAATGGCTGGTCGGCACGTTGAGTGAACCACGGGCGGAAGGCGAGCCCGCCCGCGCCGACCTCGAACGCGGCATCCTTGACGCCGGAGAGCTGATCGTGCCCCGACCAGTGAAGGTTCAGGGCGCTTCCCAACGCTGGATCGACATTCAGCGCCGAGGTGGGCGGGTCGACGTCATATAGATATAGGTAAGTGATGTCGACGCTGGTGCCGGCACGATCGAAGACGCGCAGGTGCAGCGTATGCGATCCAGGACCGGGCACCGCCGCCGAGCCGCTGGTGGCCTGCGTTCGTGGCGCCCCCATCCCCGGGTCCTGATCCCATTGGGCCGCGAATCCGGCAAGGCCGTGTCCGCCGTCCCGCAAGTGCCAGCTCACCGGCGGCGGCGGGCCGTCGTTGCCGTACCAGAAGTTCCAGCGCGCCCCACCCGGGAACGCGAGCGGCAGCAGGAAGGGCACCGGCGTCCCGTTCGCCCACAGGTTGCCCATGTCCCAACGCCATGGGTCCGGTCCCGGCCCGGTCCAGCCGTAGGGGTCGACGGAGTGCCAGGGAGTCATCAGGTCGCGGACTTCGAAGTGCACGTGCGGCCCGGTTGAGTTCCCAGTGGTCCCGCTGAGGGCGATCAGCTGGCCGCGGGACACGTGCTGGCCGGGGTAGACGAAGAGCTGGTTGTTGTGGAAGTAGGCGGTGCGATCGTAGGCGTGATCCATCACCACGCCCCAACCGCCGCTGTCGCTCCACTCGCTATAGATGATCGTGCCATCGTCGGCCGCCACCACCGGCGTATTGGACGGCACGGCGTAGTCGATCCCACGGTGACCGTCGTACGCATAGCCGGTGGCGCCGTCGAACCGGATCATCACCCCATCCGACTGCCGGTCCGGGTAGTGATGGTCCATCCAGGAGGTGATGCGCGGGTTGGGGTTGGCAAAGGGCAGCGTCAGGTTGCCCGCCGCCAGGGCCGGTTGGGTCGTTGCCAGGGCGACCAGGAGGGCGACGGTCACGGCACCGTGGATCCTTAAGGACCGTATAACAACAGCCTCGTAACGAGTTCTGAAAGAAGTCCGCAACAGGCCCGCGACGGCGCCGTCACGATGCGAGCCCCCTCTTGGGGTCGCTACAGGCTTTCGCATAGGCTGGCGTTGAATTGCGAGGGAGTGCACCGACCGCACTTTTTTTGTCATGGCGTTTGCTGCCGCGCAGCGGCGATTCTAAACGTACGCGAGAACAAGGCATGACGCAAGCACACTCACGTTCCAAGCCGCAGAAGCGGGCCCAGGCGCTGGCCGAGATGGCCGTGATGGTCCCCTTCCTCGTCATCGGCATGATGGGGATGCTGGACCTCGGCCGGGCCTTCTACTACCAGATCGCCATCACCAATGCCGTACGTGAGGGGGCGCGTTACGCGGTCCAGCCCTACTACCTGGGCTTGAACCCGAGCTGCGCGACTCCGCCCCAAAACCCGGGGGCGAACTGCCAGACGGCTAGCGATGGTCTGATCCAGCAGCACGTGCTGGACGAACTCACTGGCACCGGGATCACCATGACGTCGTCTGACATTCAAGTGACCCCGGATCAAGCCGGCCGCGTCAACTACATCATCGGCGCCACCCCGACATCCCAGTATCCGGTGACGGTCTCGGCCAGCTTCAGGTTTTACTTCATCACGCCGATCATCGGCAGCCTCATCGGCGACCCGCTCACGATCAACACCAGCTCAGTGTTCAGGGCGGACTACTGATGCGCAAGTGGCTCGTCCGCCGCCACAGCGGTCAATCGATGGTCGAGTTCGCCATACTCGCACCGGTTTTCTTCCTGCTGCTGCTGGGCACCATCGACCTGGGGCGCGGCATCTACATCTACAACTCCATTTCGGACGCCGCGCGCGAAGGCACCCGGGCCGCCATTCCGTTCGATTCCCCGCTCCCGACGAATGCGGCGGTGTTCGCCGCGGTTCAGAGCAAACTGGGTGGCGGCTTTACCCTCAAGCTCGACAACGCCTGCGCCGGGCTGCCGGCCGGCGGGAGCTGCCCGACGGTGCCAACCGATCCGAATACCGGCTACATCTGGTACGGCCCCGGCATCGGCACGCCCGGCCGTGGCCCGGTTACGGTCAAGATCTCGTTCCTCTTCCAGCCATGGGTCCCGGTCGTGCGCGATGCGTCCGGCAACGGGGTCGTGATCTCGGCGCAATCCACGATGGTGACGGAGTACTGAAATGCTGATCAACCTTCGCCGCGAAAAGCGCGCGCAAAGCCTCGTGATCGTGGCGCTGTCCGCGACAGCACTCTTCGGGATCATCGCCCTCGGCCTCGACGCCGGCCGCCTGTACTTCCAGCGTCGGGATGTCCAGAACGCCGCCGACGCCGGGGCTTTGGCCGGCGCTCAGGAATTGCTTCCCAACGCGGCCGATACCATCCCGACGACGGCGATGATCGCATCCGCCGGATGCCAGGCCTCGGTCTACGCGCTGAAGGGCCTCCTGGACACCCCGAGGGACACCAGCGGCACCGACTGCAAACCGGCGCCGGGTGCCTACATTCCCGGCTCATACGGTGGGGGCATCACCGAGCCCGCAGCAAACATCTCGGCCACCGTCCAGGTCTGGACACCAAGCCGGAACAATCCGAATGAGATCCACGTGCGGGTGACCTACAACGTGCCCCTGACGTTTGCCGCCATCCTGGGCTTTACGACATCAGCCGTGGTCGCCGACGCCTATGCGCATGGCGGCTTCCTGAACAAGACGTACACGGTGTTCGGATTCGATGCAGGCGGTAACGGCAACGCTGTCAACTTCGACCAGAACGGCAACGCCCAGATCGACGACGGCTTCAACGGCAGCGACATCTGCCAGCCGAATCCGGACCAGGGCCGCCTTGTGTCGAACTCGAAATGGCACGCGCCCAACCCGGGTGGGGACTGGATGAACCTCAATGGGCAGTTCTACTATTCGCAAGCGTCAGACACGCACGCGCTGATCGAGTACTGGTACAAGAGCGTAGGAACATCCCAGCCGGTCGAGGGGTCGCCCAACTACGAGCCGCCCCTTAGGCCGGGCCTGGATGCAAATCCGTCCACGACGTCTGGCAATGTCGTGACCTACTATCCCGGGCTGTACCGCAACCGGTCGATCACCCTGAGCCAGAACAACCTGCGTTATCAGTTCAGCAACGGGATTTATTACTTGCAGGACTCGGACTTCACCATCACAGGCGGAACCGTTTCCAATACCTCTGACGGCCAGCCGAAGTTCGGCCCATATGGCGGCGTCTCGGACCTCCCAGCCGCGGCCGATAAGACCAACGGGGTGATCTTCGTCTTCGACGGCAACGCCAAGTTCACGGCGAGCACCAGCGGAAACACCTCACCGAGCGTCTTCTTCGCCGCCCCCTCCTTTGTATCCAGTGGCACCGACAGCATCGCCTTCTTCATCAAGGCGACGGATACGATCAGTGGGCCCAACGGATCGCCCTGGGACGAGGAGATCGACGGCACCAAGTCGCCCGCCGGAGGCTACCCCTTCCAGATCTGGGGCTCGGTCTTCAATGCCGACAACAACGGCTCGCATGGGACGGTCGTCACGCTCCGGGCGGTCAGCACGAACCGCTACGCGGTAACCGGTGAAGTGGTGTCGCCCCAGGTCGACCTCGATGGCGGCAACCTCGTTACCGGGCCGTACACGCCCAACACGCCGGGCATCCCGCCCAGCTGTAAGCAAAGTGACTATCGCCAGAGCCCGGCCGGGTTGCTGGTGCAGTTCAACTCGCACTACGTGCCGCACTGGCGCGGGCTGTCGTACCTGGTCAGGTAACGCCCCCACCCTGCCCTCCCCCGCAGGCGGGAGAGGGAGATTTGAGGACGACCAACGCCCTACAATGCGGGGGACGTGGCGCACGCCATCTACTGTTTTCTCGACGGCGAGACGTTGCACGGTGATCCTCCGAAGCGGGAATTGGACACGCCCGTCGTCGAGACCCGGGTTCACAATCTCGGGACCAACAACCGGGGGGCCTTCGTGCCGCTCAGCAGCCTCAAGTACGTCCTTCTCGACTCGCGTGCCCCGTCGGATGCGGTCGACATCGCCCGCTATCAGCGAATCGCCATCCATTTCGTCGACCACGAGGTGCTGCGCGGCTACAGCGACCGCCAGTTGCGGACATCCCGCTACGGCGTGACGCTGTCGCTCGTATCGCCCGACCAGAGCGAGGTGAAGGAGCTGGCGATCCCGTTCACCGCCTTGAAGGGGATCTTCTATCTGAAGACCTGGGAGGGCGGCGAGCCGGCGATGCTGGAGTCGGACTGGGTACCCCGCATCCTGGAGGCGCGGCAACAGGAGCAGGTTCGGCGGCAGTACGGCCCGGCGGGCAAGCCACGGCACAAGATGCCGTTACTCGAGAGGATCCTCCGCCGTCGAAAGATCGCCGAATAAGAAGATCCCGCCGGCCGGTCCCTGATATGTTGAAACCCGAGATGCAACCGGCGGCGGTCCCGCCGCAGGCGGCGGCCCCACGGTCCGCGCTTCGCGAGCGGCTCCTCGATCCTCGCACCCTGATTTCGTTCGCGATCCTGGCCGTCGTCCTCTTCGTCGTGCTGACCCATGTGCAGCTTGACTACGGCGAGAGCCTGCGAGCGATCAGCCAGACGAACCTCTACCTCTACGCGCTGGCCTTCGCCGCCTTCTACTTTTCCTTTGTGGTCCGCACCGTTCGCTGGGAAATCCTGCTGCGCAACACCGGTGAACGCAATCGGTTCGGTGAGCTGTTCCACATCATCATCCTCGCCTGGTTCGCCAACTGCGTCCTTCCGGCCAAGATGGGTGACTTCTATCGCGCTTATCTGCTGCGGCAGCAGACGGAGGTCTCCGGCTCCAAGGGGCTGGGCACGATCTTCAGCGAGCGCGCGCTGGACTTCCTGGTGCTGATGAGCCTGCTGGTGGTCAGCGGTCTGATCAGCTTCCGCGCCCAGGTTCCGGAGCGCTTTGTCCCGGCCTTCATCGTTGGGCTCCTGATCGCCGCCGGTTTGATCGCCGGCCTGCTCGTGATCCGCTACAGCGAGGGTCGGCTGTCGCGTTTTCTGCCCGAGGGCCTTCGCGAGCGCGCCACCCGCTTCAAGCACGGGCTGCTGAGCGCCTTTGCCGGCCGGCTTCCGCTCCTGCTCGGCCTCACCGTCCTGGTCTGGCTGGCCGAGTCCACCCGTCTTTTCCTGGTGGTCCAGGCGTTGCCGTTGCACATCTCCCTCAGCCTGGCGCAGATCATGTTCATCGCCCTGGTCGCCTCTCTGCTGACCACGATCCCGGCGCTGCCCGGTGGCCTGGTGCTGGTCGAAGGCGGGATCATCGCCGTGCTGGTCTTCTTCGGCCTGTCCGCCTCCCAGGCACTCTCGGTGGCGATCCTCGACCGACTGATCAGTTACTGGAGCCTGATCGCCGTCGGGCTCGCCGTCTTCCTGCTGAGTCACCGACGTTGAAGGTGCTCGTCACGGGGGGCGCGGGCTTCATCGGATCCCACGTCGCCGATCGGCTGCTGGCCGACGGTCACGACGTGGTCATCCTCGACGACCTCTCGACCGGGGGGGTCGAGCATTTGCAAGCGAACGCGCGCTTCTACCAGATGGATCTAGGGTCGCCCTGGATCGACGAGCTGTTCCGCATCGAGCGGCCCGAAGCCGTGGTCCACCAGGCGGCCCAGGCCAGCGTGCGCCGTTCGGTCGACGACCCGGTCTTCGACGCCGGCGTCAACGTGCTGGGAACCGCGGCCTTGCTGCAGGCCAGCGTGCGGCATGGCGTGCGCCGCTTCCTCTTCGCCTCCACGGGCGGTGCGCTTTATGGCGACGCCGACGTGACGCCGACGCCGGAGGATTACCCGACGCTGCCGGTCTCACCCTACGGCGCCGCAAAGCTGTCGGCGGAGGTGTACCTGCGAACGTTCAATGCGCTGCATGGGTTATCGTATGCGGCCCTCCGCTATGCCAATGTCTACGGGCCGCGACAGAACCCGCACGGTGAGGCCGGGGTGGTCGCCATCTTCGCGCGGCGGCTGCTGAGCGGAGAGAAGGCCCGCATCAACGGCGACGGCAGACAGACGCGCGATTTCGTTTACGTGGGCGACGTGGCCGAGGCGAACGCCCGCGCCCTCAACTCGGACGCGGTCGGCTCATTCAACGTGGGCACCGGGATCGAGACCGATATCAACACCATCTTCCAGACGTTGAAGCGACTGACCGGAAGTAACCAGCCCGAGGAGCACGGCCCGCCCCTGCCCGGGGAGCAGCACCGCTCGGTGGTCGACGCGCGAAAGATCCAGAAGACCCTGGGCTGGCAGCCGAAGACGAGCCTCGACGCCGGCCTTGACGCTACGGTCCGGTATTTCCGCGCGGCGCGTCCGGCATCGCCGACTGCTTCCGCTCGACCTGCGTAAGGACGGCGTCTCCCGCATCCATCAGGCGGCGGGCGGCCTCCAGCACCAGCGGATTCTGGGCGCTCTCAGTTCCCAGCATCCGGCTCGACCAGTCATAGGCCTCGCAGGCGCGGCCGATTGCGGCCCGGGCATCGGCTGCCAGATCCGGTCCGCTGGCGGGCCGCAGGCGGAGCGTCTGGTAGTAGGCGGTCTGGAAGATCTTGTGGGCCGCGGTCGCCTGATCCTCCAGCGATTGTCCTGGGCCTTCGTCAAGGGACTGCCGCAGCCGCGACGCGGCCCGTTCGACGCTGGTGGCGATGTCCTCGAGAACCACGTCGTAGTCGCTCGGGGCGAGGCGCGATGGGGTGCCGAGCACCCGGTAGGCGACAACCAGTGCGGCTGCCAGCAGCAACAGGATCAGGGCATAGAGCCAGACCATGGTCAGCGCTATTCTCCTCCCCCTCTGGGGGAGGGCAGGGCGGGGGCAGCTACTTGTAGCGGAAGGTAATCCGGCCGCGGGTGAGGTCGTAAGGGGAGAGCTCGACCCGGACGCGGTCGCCGATCAAGATCCGGATGTAGAACTTGCGCATCTTGCCCGAGGTATACGCGAGGATGGTCTGGCCGGTCTGTAGCTTCACCTTGAACATCGCGTTCGGCAGCGGTTCGACCACCTCGGCGTCCACAACGTAACGACGAGTTCTGCTAATCCGTCTGCGTAGGAATTGCTCATTTGGTCGGCCACCCCAGGCCATGTCGAGTTCCTGGCCGCACCTCGGACAAGACACCCGCTCGAAGTTGCCGCCCTGATCGATAAATCGGATGTCGGTGGTGCTCTCCACCGTCACTTCGTCCGCTTGGGGTATAAGCTGAGCGAGTCGTTCACGCGCCAGTTCAGCAGCCGCTGCCGTTGGGACAAATTGGGGATCGGTCGGAATTAAGCGCAGGTAGTTATCCGACACCCATAGGAGTCTAGGTGGACCGGCGGAGCCTAGGTCAGGCGGCGGCTTGCTCGGGATGGCTGGGCACGAAGAAGGCGATGCCGACCACCGACATGCCGCGCTTGCAGGTCGGGCAGAACGTCACAGCCACGCTCTTTCGCGTTTCCCACCGCCGTTGGTCCCGGCGTCCGCAGTGCTGGCACACCAGGTCGAACATCATGTCAGCCATGTCGCCGCGACCGTATCACCGATCGCGTTCTCACCCGGCAACAGACCGCCCACACCGGTGTAAGGACATGTAAAGCGGATCGTTGTCAGTGAAGGAGTTGGTCGATCGCCGCCTTCAGCTCATCAGAGGCGGTCGCGCCCTCGAAGCGGGATTGGATGACGCCCTTCGAATCGATCAAGAACACCCATGGCTCGGTCTGCAGCCGCCAGTCGACGACCGCCTGGGCCAGCTGGCGTTTTGAGGGGTCCGGCTTGTAATCCCGGTAGATCTCGACGTGGATGAATGCGAGCCGGTCCCGATACGCCGGCTCGAGCCCCTGGACCACCTTGATCTCGGGCCCGCAGGTCTTGCTGGTGCAGAACGCCGGCGAAGCGAAGACCACGAAGGCGGCCCGGTGCTGCTGAATGGCGTCGGCGATCGAGAGCTGGTGCATGTCGTCGGGCGGCCGGCCGGAGTCGATCGTCTCCACGTCAGCGACATCCGCAACGGTTGGGTTCTTCGTCAGCGGCGCCGGCTGGCCGACCCCCGGCACGACCGGGAGCGCCAGCACGTTCATGGGAAGCCGCGCGGTCGTCCGCGCCCCGTTCGGCCGGGAGGCGGTGACCTCGACCCCCCAGGCGCCGGCTCTATCGAAGTCCAGGTGCGCGACGTAAGTACCGGCTCCCTGCAAGCCCTCGCCCTTGAAGGGCGCGTCGGACTCCCCTTTGAAGGTGCCGATCGACCCGTTGAGCACGAAGGAGCGGACGTGCACCGTCGCGTCGCTCACGGGGGTGTTGTGATCGGTGAGCCCAATTGGGACCCGCTGCTGCTTGCCGACGACCAGCTCGGACGCCGCCACCACCGCTTGCAGCTGCGAGCTGCTCGGGGAGGACGCCGTCGCCACCGACGAACCACAGGCGGCGAGCACGAGCATCAGCGCCGTTCCGACTCCGACCCTCCACGAATGCGGGGAGGAGATCGCAGGTCTCACCGCACCCTGGCGCGCTCGACGTAGAGCGGGGGGCGCTGGATCTCCGCCATGGTCGGCAGCCACTGCGGTCCTTCCCAGACGCGGGCTAGCAGCTCCTTCCCGCCCGCGTCGCGGACCTCGCGGCAGAATCGCTCGCCGATGACGTACTGGCGCATCTTCATCTCCAGCCCTGTGAGGCGCAGGAACGCCCGCTCGAGCGGCGTCCGCTGTTCCTGCCGCCGGCGGTAGGCGCCTTCCAGCAAGGCGAAGTGCGGCAGTTCTCGCCGGCCAACCTCGTTCATGACCAGGTTGCTGTAGCCCTCCAGCAGGCTCATCACGGCCTGCAGCTTGGAGATCGCCTTCCACTGCTGGCCTACGCCGACCGTAAGGGTCCGGATCAACTCCAGGCGCGTCGGCCGGTGCCCGTCACCGAGGCGCCCGACCAGCACTTCCTTGAGCAATCCCTCGAGGTACGCCTGCAGCCAGGGGTGCGCCTTGAACTCCCAGGCATGCGTCATCTCGTGCATGGCGAGCCACCGGCGAAGCTCGTCGATGGGCAACTTGTCCTTCTGTGCCCAGGCCTGGACATTCGGTTCTACCAGGATCAGCGAGGTCGTTTCCACCGGCTCCCTCCCCAGCAGGGCGGGGTCGTACTGCCCCAACACCCGGCGGGCGAGCAGCCCGAGCATCAGGCCGAGGTAGCGGGTCAGGCCCTTCTGGCCGAGGTTCAGCATCAGTGACCCGGGGATGAGCCGTTGCAGACCCTCGAGCGGCTCGAACATCTGCCGGAAGATCCGGATGTTGAAGCGCACCCACTGGCGGCGGCCGACAGCGGCGAGGCCCGGATACACCCGGCGGCCGGAGGCCGCCGCACCGGGACCGAGCGCCTCGGCGAGCAGCGGCTCCAGCTGGCCGGCGATCTGCTCGTACATCTGGTCCGTTGCCGGATCGGCCGGCAGGTCCCGGGGTTCGCCGCAGCGGGCCAGGGCGATCTCCTCGACCCGTGCCCAATCGATCAGGCGGGCCGGCTGCTCGCGGGGCCGAACCAGCTCCCGCAGCACCACGGCGCCGACGCCGATCGCGACCCCCCAGGCCATCGCCCGGCCCACGCGCCGGGGAGTGGGGGTGGAGTCAGGAATACTCATGGGGAGGGGCGGCCGAGGGGACCGAGCTCATTCTAGCGAGGCCTTCTCCGGTTGGCGCTCGGGGAGGTCGATTGCTAGCACTCGCCGCTCCAGAGTGCTAAAATCGTGGGTGCTTACCGCCTCGCAATACTGGCTGTTTGCTCACCCAATCATTCGCAGGAAGGAGGACGATCAATGGCGAAACAACTGGCATACGACGCCGAGGCCCGTTCGGCCCTGAAGCGCGGCGTCGACAAGGTCGCGGACGCGGTTCGAATTACCATCGGCCCCAAAGGCCGCAACGTCGTACTCGACAAGAAGTTCGGTTCCCCGACGATCACGAACGACGGCGTCACGATTGCGAAGGAGATCGAGTTGGAGGACGCCTTCGAGAACATGGGCGCCCAGCTCGTCAAAGAAGTCGCAAGCAAGACGAACGACGTCGCGGGTGACGGCACGACCACCTCGGTGGTGCTGGCCGCGGCGATCATCGGCGAAGGGCTGCGCAACGTGACCGCCGGCGCCAACCCGATGCTGCTGAAAATCGGCATCCAGAAGGCCGTCGACGAAGTCGTCAAGGCCATCAAGGAGCAGTCGGTCCAGATCTCCGATCGCGAGAAGATCGCCCAGGTGGCGACGATCTCGTCCGGCGACCCGAAGATCGGCGACATGGTCGCCAACGCGATGGAGAAGGTCGGGAAGGACGGCGTCATCACCGTCGAGGAATCTCGTGGGATCGAGGACGAGCTCAAGCTCGTCGACGGGATGCAGTTCGACAAGGGCTACATCTCGCCCTACATGGTCACCGACGCGACGCGGATGGAAGCGGTCCTCGAGGATCCCTACATCCTGATCACCGACAAGAAGATCTCGGCGATCGCCGACCTGCTGCCGGTCCTCGAGAAGGTGGTGCAGAGCGGCAAGCCGCTGTTGGTCATCGCCGAGGATGTCGAGGGCGAGGCGCAGGCCACCCTGATCGTCAACAAGCTGCGCGGCACCTTCACCGCCGTCGCCGTCAAGGCGCCGGGCTTTGGTGACCGCCGCAAGGCCATGCTCGAAGACCTCTCGATCCTAACGGGCGGTCAGGTGATCTCGGAGGAGCTCGGGCTCAAGCTCGATTCGGTCCAGCTGAATCAGCTGGGGAAGGCCCGCCGCGTGACCATCACCAAGGACGACACCACGATCGTCGAAGGTGCTGGGAAGGCCGACCAGATCAAGGGGCGCATCAACCAGATCAAGACCGAGATCGAGAAGACCACCTCGGACTGGGACAAGGAAAAGCTCCAGGAGCGGCTGGCCAAGCTGGCCGGCGGCGTCGCCGTCATCAAAGTCGGGGCTGCGACCGAGACCGAGCTCAAGGAGAAGAAGCACCGGATGGAGGACGCCGTGTCGGCCACCCGCGCCGCGGTCGAGGAGGGCATCGTGCCCGGCGGTGGCGCCGTCCTGGTGCACGCGCAGAAGTCGCTCGACAGCCTCAAGCTCGAGGGCGATGAGGCGACCGGCGTCGCGCTGGTCCGCCGCGCGCTCGAGGAGCCGCTCCGCCAGATCGTCAACAACGCCGGTTGGGAAGGCTCCGTGGTGGTGGAGAAGGTCCGCGGCCTGCCGAAGGGCCAGGGCTTCGACGCCAACAAGGGCGAGTACACCGACATGGTCAAGGCCGGGATCATCGACCCGACCAAAGTGACCCGTTCGGCGCTGCAGAACGCGGCCAGCATTGCCGCCATGCTGCTGACGACCGAGGCGCTCGTCTCCGACATCCCGGAGAAGAAGTCGGCCGCTCCCGCGCCGTCAATGCCGGACTACTAAGCCGCAGAGGCTTTTAAGGAAGAGCCGCCCGAAGGGGCGGCTCTTTCTTGTGCCGCGCCGGTTGCGAGCGGATAGCATGGCGGCATGAAGCCGAGCGGCATCGTGACGCTGCTGACCGACTTCGGTCTGGACGACGCGTACGTCGGCGCGATGAAGGGCGCCATCCTCTCCGTCTACGCCAAGGCGGCGGTGGTCGACATCACCCACGGAGTGCGGCCGTTTGCGGTGCTCCAGGGCGCCTTCCTCCTCGACAGCGCCTGGCGGAGCTTTCCGCCGGGAACGGTCCACGTCGCCGTCGTCGATCCCGGCGTGGGGACCGATCGCCGCGCGATCGCCTTCAATGCCGCCGATCATTATTTCGTCGGACCCGATAACGGCCTCTTTACGTTTCTCACCGCAGGCGCGGCGCTCGCCGGGGTTGGCCGCCCCCACCGGGCAGAGCCGCTGCGTTTGCCCGACGCCTGGGCGTCGAAGGTGGGCGAGGCGTGGCGGGCGGAGGCGCTGCATTGCGATCACTGGGGCAACGTCATCAGTAACCTGCCGATCCGCGCGCTGGCCCGCATCAAGCAGGCCAACGGGATGCGCGTCCGGACTGTCGAAACCTACGAGGATGCCCAGCCCAACGAGCTGGTTGCCCTGGTGGGCAGCAGCGGGCGGATCGAGTTTGCCTTGCGCGAGGGATCGGCCGCCACACGCCTGCACGTGGCTCCCGGCGAAACGCTGCTCGTCACGTGAGCTGGCCGGCTGTCTTAAGGGACCGAGTGGGCTCGGTCTCCTCGGCTGCGCTACGCCGGGCCGACGCCGAGGCCGCCGCGACCTTCGGGATCGAGCCGCTGCAGCTGATGGAGGTCGCCGGCTGGCAGGTCGCCAGGTTCGTCGACGCGTTCATGGACGGCATCCAGGGCAAACGTGTCAGCGTCGTCGCCGGGTCGGGCAATAACGGCGGTGACGCGCTGGTCGCGGCCCGCTTCCTGTTGCAGCGTGGGGCAATCGTCCATGCGTCGATTGTCCCCTCGCGGGACGCGAGCAGCCTGGCCGGTCGTCACGCGCTCACTATCGGGCGCCTCGGCATCCCCATTGCCGACGCCCCGCAGGGCATCGATGCGTCGGCCGATGTCCTCGTCGACGGGTTGTTCGGCACCGGGATCCGCCTGCCGCTGCGCGACCCGGCTCCCGCCATCATCGCGGCGATGAATGCTACCGGGCGCCCCATCGTGGCCATCGACGTGCCCTCGGGGATGGACGCGGACAGCGGCGTCGGGGCCGAAGTGGCCGTCCTGGCGGCGGCTACCGTCACGCTCGTGGCACCCAAGGCCGGGCTCACTGCCGCCTCGAATGCAGGCCGGGTGTTCCTCGCCGACATCGGCATGCCGCTGGCGCTCTTTGGCGCGGAGCGGAACAAACTTGCGGCACTGTATGCGCTTGGCGACCTGGTGGAGCTGGTCCCTTCGACCTGAGTTCGAGTACCTGATACCACTGCGAGTTGACGAATTGGTGCCGCCTGACTAGACTGCAGGCATTCGCTCTCCGTCCCAGTAATGGATCAGGTACACGTCGAAGCGCCAGCCTTCAGCGCACGGGCGGCGTCCGTAGAACGCGAGTTCTATTCGGACTTCCCCCTCGTTCTGAACTACGTGGCCCGGCTCATCGACGACATCGACGGCGCCGCGGCGATCACCTGCGCCGCCTTTCGCCAGGTTGCCGATGGCCTGCGCCAGCGCCCCCATGAGGAGGGACTCCGCCGGGCCGACGTCTTTCGCGGTGCCACCGAGCTCAGCCGTTCGGTGCTGCGACCGCGCCGCTGGTTTCGGCGCCAGCGCACGGCCCAGGTCAACCTCGACGACTTCCCCCAGCCTGAAGCGCGCCGGGCGCTACGGCGCGACACGGTGCAGCGGGCACTGACGGCCCTCCCCTTCGACGCGCGTGCGATGATCCTCCTGCGCGATTTCGTGAAGCTCTCATACGACGAGCTCGCCGACGTGGTCGACATGGCCCCGCGCAAGCTGGTCCACGCGCTCGACCGCAGCCGTGCCGAGCTGGGGGAGATCTATGACTACATCAAGTTTTGATCGGAATCGCTGCACCCGCATTTCACCGAGTGCCGTGCTCGACGATCGGCTCGATGGGAAGGATCTCGAATGGGCCCGCGACCACCTGCGCCGCTGCGAGGCCTGTCGCGAGCGGGTCGAAGATTTCCGCGAGATGCTCTTGCGCGTCGGCCGGCTGCCGAGCGCGACGGTCGGCTCGACGGCAATGGACCAGGCCTTCGCGCTCTCCATCCCGGATCGCCTCCGGACCCAGGGCGACATGCGATCCTTCGAGGTCGCGCCCGCACTTCCGGCGGCGATGGTGCCTGCGCCCCATGACTTGCCGCCCGCGGTGCGACCGGAAGTCAGCAGCATCCCAGACCTGTTGACCGAGCTGGAACGAGAGATCTTCAGGGACGAGCCCTTGCAAGACCATCCAATGCCGTTGTCTCCGGTGCCCGAGCCACTCTACCCGGCGATGACGGACATCCCCGAGGAGATCGGACCGGTCGAGGACGCCGAGCCGGCCCAGGCCGCTGAGCCGGAACCGGCGGAGCCGGCTCCCCCTGAAATCCTCTCCGGCCCCTTGCGCGAAGTCCCGGTCGATTCGCACCGGGAGGTCGAATTCACCGACTGGGATCGCGAGCCGGAACCGGAAGTGGAGCCGGCGCCGGCCCCCGCACTCGAGGCTTCTCCAGTCCCCATCCCCGTGCCGGCGACGAGCAACGCCATTTTCGATCAAGAGCCGGCGCTGCGCATCGATGACGAGAGCGAGGGGGTGGTGGCCGCGCCGCCACGAAAGCCCGATACGGCGATGCGAATCGCCGTCGGTCTTGGGGCGGCAGCCTGTGTGCTTCTTGCCGCGGTTCTTTACGAAGGCGGGCTGCTGAAAACCACGCAGAAAGTCGGTTCAACGGCGGCAGCGGCGACGCAGTCGATTCACCCCTCGGCCACCGCGAGGGCGTCGGTCTCACCGAGCGCGAGTCCAGCCGCGACGGTCTCCGCCTCGACCGGGCCGGTGCTGTACACACTGGGGAACGGCGTGACGGGCGGCACCATGTTCCGTATTCGGCCGGGGACAGCGGTGGCCGGCTATACGCGGCTGGTCTTCGATATGAACGGCAATGGGTTACCAACGATGATCATCACCCGGCCCGATGACCTACACGTCGCGGTGACGTTCAAAGACACGAACGTCACCGGCGCGCCGGTGAATGGCATCAGCAGCTACCACGTGACGGCGGTGGAGCCCGGCGTTCAGCAAGGGGCGGACGGCAATATCACCATCGACCTGGCACGGCCGGTGCGCGTGACGGCCTTCACCCTGCCGGCGACTGGCAGCTATGCCTGGCGCCTCGTTATCGATTTACACACGAGCTAGTTCAGCGACGTCCGAACGGTCGCGGCCGTACCGGCGTGTGCGACCATCTGCTTGAGCAGCACGATCTCCTTGCGCAGCATTCGCAGCTCGAGCGCCAGGCGAGCGTCGGTTCGCGGCTCCGCCAGCAGGGACTGCTTTTCCGGGACCTGGAGGTTCAGGGCAGCCGCGATCAGGTAGGAGAGCAGCTCCGGCTCCATCGGCGGCTCTGCTTCATCGGCCTTCTGGCCGACCAGCTCCCGTAGGAGGTTGGAGTATTGCTGGAACGCCATGGCGGTCGTTTCGGTCAACCGGGCAGTGGCATCGAGATCATCGCCGGCCTCGGGGATGATGCGGATCTGGCCGCGCAGGTAGGGGCGATCGTCGGCGGTCTCCACGATCTCGAAGCGGGACGCACCCATCACCAGCAGGTTCATCCGGCTGTCGTCCAGCCGATCGATGCGCACGATCTTCGCCAGCGTGCCGACGCCGTACGGTGTCGCCGGGCCGGTCTCACGTCCCTCGCGGATCGCGACCACACCGAAGCTATGCCCTTCCTCCAGGCAATCGCCGATCATCTGCCGGTAGCGCGGCTCGAAGATGTGCAGCGGCAGGGCCATGTGCGGGAACAGCACGACGTTCAGGGGGAACAGTGGCAGCCACTGGGTGGGCATGATCCCAGTATGCCGCGCCTAACCGGGGGCGGGCGCCGGCGCCGGCTGGCGCTGGGCAGACGGGGTGCGCCGACCAGTGATGGCGCTCGTCAGCACGGCACCGAAGAGCAACACCGCGATTGGAACCACGAGCGAGGGACGCATGGCATTGATGAAGGCCTGGGCGAACACGTCGTGCGCAACCTGCTGAACTTGGGCGGCCGCTGCCGGCGGGATGCCGGATGGAAGCGCTACACCGGACTGTCCGCGTCCGACCTCGAGCACGCCGTTGGCCGCTTTGGCAAACCCCTGCACAAATGGCAACCGAAACGGGGCGGGCAGGCTCGCGGCTTGTGCCTGAGCCTGGCTGACGAGCTCGTTGGCAAGCCGGGTTTGGAGGATCGCGCCAACCACGGCGCTCCCAAACGCGCCGCCCAGTTGACGGGTGGTATTGAGCAGGCCGGACGCGGCACCCGCGAGCTGCGGATTGACGCGCTGCATGGTCACGGTCGTCATCGGAGCGAAGGTGCAGCCGAGACCAATCCCGGCGAGGATCAGCGGCAGGGTGAAGGTTGACTGCCCGGCGTTGAGCGACGCGACCCATACCACCAGCCCCATGCCTGCGGCAAAACAGGCGAGACCAAACATCAGGATGTATTTGCCGCCAATCCGATCGGTCGCGCGGCCCGACAAGGGAGCCACCAGCATCGAGGTCAGTGGCATTGGCGCCAGGGTCAGGCCCGCCTTGAGCGCGGTAAAGCCAAGCACCGACTGAAGAAAGATCGTCAGCGGCAGGAACAGCCCCATCATGCCGAACATGACGATGGCCGCCAGGCCATTGCCGACGCTGAAGTTGCGGTCACTGAAGAGCGAGAGCGGGACCAGCGGTTGGTCCTGTGCCCGATCCCAAAGCACGAACAGCAGCAGCAGGATCGCGCTGGCGATGAACAGGCTCGGGATACTGAAGAGACCCCAGTGACCGCCAGCCACGTCGAACGACGCGACATCGGTAAAGGTGCCCCAGTGGTAACGCTGACCCTCGATCAGCCCAAAGACGACGGCGAAGAGCGCGCCGCTGGCGAGCAGGACCCCAACCGGATCGAGGTTTTGCTCCCGGCCGAGGCGGATGCCGGGAAGCAACCAGATCCCGAGGACGAAGGCGACGATCCCGACAGGAACGTTGACCCAGAAGACGGCCTGCCAGCTGAAGTTGGTGACGAGGAACCCGCCCAGCGTCGGGCCCGTGACAGAAGCGACGCCGGCGACCGCGCCCCAGATGCCAAACGCGGCGCCGCGCTTATCGGCGGGAAAGATGTTCGTCAGAATGCTGAGCGTCTGCGGCGTCAGGATGGCGCCGCCCACGCCCTGGATGACGCGGGCCGCGATCAACTCGGTCGGGTTCTGCGCGAGGCTGCAGGCGATGGACGCCAGCGTGAAGACCGCGAGGCCGATGAGGAAGAGTCGCTTGGCGCCAAACATGTCGCCCAGCCGGCCGGCGGTGATCAGCAGCACCGCGTACGCGAGGATGTAGGCGTTGAGGACCCAGAGGATCTCGTCGAGCCCCGCGTGCAAGCCGTCGATGATGCTCGGAATCGCGACGTTGACGATCGTGAGATCGAGCAAGATCATGAAGAAGCCAAGGCAGAGGACGAGCAGGATGATCCAGGGGCTCCGCTTCGTCTGCACCGCCGCCTGCATCGTTAGCAGGCGGCCGCGATCAAGCGGGACGCGCGGTGGGCCATCGCCATGATGGTAATCATGGGGTTGACACCCGAGGCGCTCGGAAACGCGCTGCCATCGGCGATGTAGAGGCCCTTGACGACATGCACCTGGTGATCGGGGCCAATCACGGATGTTGCCGGGTCATTGCCCATGCGACAGGTACCCATCTGGTGGAAGCTCACGTAGCTCATCTGGCCCGGGCCGTAGCCGTTGCGGTCGACTTCGTTCATGAAGGCTTCGACGCCACCACGCTGACCGGGCCGGTAGCTGACGTAGGCAGCCTGGCTGGTGAAGACCTCCTTCGCGCCGGCGGCCTCGAGGATGCGAACGCCGGCTTCGATCCCTTTGCGCATGTGGGCGAGGTCGGGGCGCGAGAGCTTGTACTCGACCCGGGCGGTGCCGTCCTTCGTGATGACCCGGCCGGCACCGCTGTCCCGAAGCAGGATGCCGGTCAGGGACAAATTTGGCAGCGACCGCATCAACCGGCTGTATTGGTCTGGCTTGCGCCAGGGGGTGACCAGGGCCAGCAAGGCCGGATGTAGCGGCGCGGACTCGATCTTCGGCCCGAAGTGTTGCCCATCGAGGTTGGTGAACTCGTCCGAGTAGAGCGCCTGCAGTGTTCCCTCCCAGGGACGAATCTCTTCGTCGAAGATGCCCGAAACGGCGGTTGACGGATGGAGCCGAAGCGACGTCCCAATCGCCTTCGATGGGACGGCGGAGCGCTGCAGGATGGCAGGGGTCCCGATCGCCCCGGCCGCGACCACGACGGCGTGGCTGCGCACGATCAAGGTGAAGGCCGGCATATCCGGCTGGCGCACCGTGGCACGCACGCCGACCGCGCGTCCATCTTCGATCACGACTCGGTCGACGGTGCAGTTCACGACGATGCGGGCACGCCGGCGGTAGGCGTCCATCAGGTACGTCTTGAGCGTGGATTGCTTGGCGCCGATCTGGCAGCCGTAGCCGCAGAAGCCACACCGCTCGTCCTGCGTGCAGCCCTGGACGTTGCGCGGCATGTAGCCGGTGTGCCAGCCGAGCCGCTTCATGCCCCGTTCCAGAACTCGCTCGCGCGCGCTCACCCGGCTGTGACTGGCGTTGACCCCGAGGCGTTCATAGACGGCATCCATCGACGCGCTGTACTCATCGGTCGTAAAGGCCTTGAGCCCGTAGTGATCGGCCCATTCCTCGCGCAGCCAATCCGGCGTGCGGAAGCTCGTCGTGTAATTGACCAGGGTGCCGCCCCCAAGGCAGCCGCCGGCAATCAGCGCGATCGCCGCGTCAGCGGTCGCCGCGAATCCGCCCTGGTAGTAGAGCTTGCGCATCATGGCGAGCTCGAGCTGGTTGAAGTCGGCCTCGTTGTAATAACCCCCTTCCTCCAGCACGATCACGTCCTTGCCGGCCGCGGAGAGCTCGGCCGCGACCACGCCACCGCCCGCACCCGAACCCACCACGACCGCGTCGCAGCTCAGCGTCGTGTCACCGTCGAGCGTCGTCGTTCGGATGCTCTTGGGCGTCGCGGGTGGCGCGGATACGGGTCCCGGATAGCCGATTTCGGGCCAGACCGGATTGGTGCCGTCGTCCTCGGTATCGCCGAGGAAGGCGAGCAATGATAGCCGCTTGAAGACCTGGAAGAGCTGGCGCCGGAAGGTGATGCGGCTGGTCGACCACGACGACATCACCCTCACGCGCTGCTCGCGCGGCCAGCGGTGAAACGGCACGGGCCGGCCGGTGAGGAGAAACGTGCCGGAGCGGCGGCCGAGGACGCCGACGATCAGGCGAAGCCGGCGCCGGTCGGCTTCCGAGGGAAGGCGCCGGAAGGTTTCGTCCATGGAGGCCGCGACCCGGATCGGGGAGCCAGAGTGACCCATGCCGCCGATGAACGTGTCCGCCATGGCAACCAGGACGGGCGACTGGCTGTCCCGGGCGATGGTCGTCGGCGGCGCCTTGACGGCGGTAGACATCCTGTTACCCCCCAGCCGAACTGATCAGTACCGCAATCATAAATGGAAGTCGCCCCTTCGTTTTATGGCGGGTTCGGCCCGCCAGCCCTACGCCGCAGGCTGGCGGCGCGGCAGAATGGTTGCTATGTGCTACACGAATGAGGCCCGACCTCCGCTCCCGCCGATCATGGGTGGCTCCACCGACGAAGGCGACCTGGTTCTGACCGCGGCCGACGGCAATCGCTTCAGGGCCTACGCGGCGCGTGCGGCGACACCCGGCGGGGCCGCCGTCGTCGTCATCCCCGACCCGCGCGGCGTCCACCCCTTCTACAAAGACCTCGTCGGGCGGTTTGCTCAGGCCGGCGTGGATGCCGTAGTGGTCGACTACATCGACCGCACCGCCGGCATGGCTGAGCGCCCGGAGAACTTCGACCTTCGCGCCGCTATCGGGCAGACCAGACCCGAGGCAATCGCGGCCGATGTCGCCGCCGGAATCGCCTATCTGCGTTCGCCCGCGGGCGGCGGAGCAGAGTCGGTGTTCACCGTCGGCTTTTGCTTCGGCGGGGCCCAATCATGGCGACAGTCCGCGGCCCAGCCCGGACTTAGCGGCGCCATCGGGTTCTATGGGATCCCGTCCCGTGTCCGCGATGTCATCCCCCATATACGGGCACCCCTCCTCCTGCTCCTCGCCGGCAACGACCAGGCGACGACACCGGAGGACTTCGCCACGTTCGACCGCGAGCTGACACAAGCCGGCGTACCCCACCAGATGGTGGTCTACGAGGGCGCGCCCCACTCGTTCTTCGACCGCACCTTCGAACAGCACAAGGACGCCTCGGCGGATGCCTGGCGACAGATGCTGGCCTTCATCAAGGAGCACACACGCCAACCAGCACGGGCCTAGACCTCGGGCGCGCCGCCGTCTGGCTCGGCTCCATGGCGTTCTTGCGGACGGCCGACCTGCGACGTGCCGTGTCCGAGGTCGAGGAGATGGGGTTCGGCGCCATCTGGGTCGGCGAATCCCTCGCCCGTGAGGCTTTTGCGGCGTCGGCCATCATCCTCGCGGCCACCAACCAGATCAAAGTCGCCACGGGCATCGCCAACATCTGGGCTCGGGATGCGACCGCGATGATGAATGGCGGCCGGGCGCTGGCGGAAGCGTGGCCGAACAGATTCGTCCTCGGCATCGGGGTCAGTCACGCCCGGCTGGTGGACGCTCGCGGCCACCACTACGAGCGGCCCCTGACGGCGATGCGCGCCTACCTCGATGAAATGGAGAAGGCCGCGTATCGCGCGCCGGAGCCACACCCGCCCGCACCGATCG